>JAZORA010000064.1:0-4058 GCA_045656365.1 Eubacteriales bacterium
TTGGCCTCCGACTTCCCTGCAATACCGCCCACTGTTTTTACGAGGCGGTCTTGAATGCGGTCGACGTACCTCTTCTTCATATCATCGAAGAAACCGTAGGCTTTTGTAAGGCATGCGGAATCAAAAAGGTAGGCGTTCTCGCCACCGAGGGAACGGCGAGGTCGGGCGCTTACGAGCAGGTATGCCGCCGTCTCGGCGTCGAATACGACACCTCCACGCCCGAGGAGCAGCAGGTCATCTCCCACATCATCTACGGTCAGATCAAAAAGGGACAAGCCCCCGACGTCACCGCCCTCCGATCGGTCGGCGACGCCATGAGAGAACGGGGCTGTGATGCCCTGATCCTCGGCTGTACCGAGCTTTCTCTTTTGAAAAACCCAAAAAAAGACGCGCTTCTCGGCGCAGAATATATCGACTCCTTGGAGGTTCTTGCCGCCGCCATTTCCCGTTGCGGAAAAGAACCGATCGGCTTCGATCCTCTCCTTATGAAATACTACTCCACGAAAGGAAACCATCCATGCTGTTGAGTGAACTGATGCAAGCAATTCCCTATACCGAGGTCATCAACCGTTCGGGCGCCAACCCTGCCGCGACCGACGTGCTTTCCCTCTGCTGTGACTCCCGAAAGGTGTCCGACGATTCCCTGTTCGTGTGCATTGCGGGCTCTCTGTCCGACGGCCACGACTTTGCCGAGGCGGCGTACGAGCAAGGCTGCCGTATCTTCGTCACCGAGCGCCCCGTCACCCTGCCCGAGGACGCCATCGTGATCGTAACGGGAGACACCCGCGTGGCTCTGGCGCGCCTTTCCGCCGTTTTCTTTGACGAGCCCGCCAAGGAAATGGTGATCATCGGCGTAACGGGAACCAAGGGAAAGACCACCTCCTCCCTGATGATCTACAACATTCTGAACAACAGCGGCATCCCCACGGGATATATCGGCTCCAACGGTGTTTGCTTCGGCGACTACACCTTCGGAACGGTCAACACCACCCCCGAAAGCTACGATCTTCATTTCTATATGAGAAAAATGCTGGACGCGGGCGTCAAGACGCTGGTCATGGAGGTCTCCTCTCAGGCACTCAAGATGGCAAGAGTACACGGCATTCGCTTTGATACCTGTGTCTTTACCAACATCTCGCCCGATCACATCGGTGAGCACGAGCATCCCGACTTTGACGACTACAAGAACTGCAAGCACTCTCTGTTTACCGACTACGGCGCAGAGTATATCGTATATAACGCGGACGACGAGTACGCTGCCGAAATGATCAACGGAAACCGTTGCGACAAGGCAAGCGTGGGCATTCGAGCAAACGCTGATTTTCATGCCGACGGCATTACCTATTTCCGCTCTCCCGCCAACATCGGCGTCAGCTTCTCCTGTCTTTGCGGCAACGACGTCTACCCCGTCTCGGTGGCGTTCCCCGGAGAATTCAGCGTTTACAACGCCCTGCCCGCCATTGCCGTATGTACGCATCTGGGCCTGAGACCGGCGGACGTTGCCAAGACCTTGCGCGACGTTCGTATCAAGGGTCGCTTTGAGACCTACGAGCTGCCCAACGGGGCAACCGCGGTCATCGACTACGCCCACAACGGCATAAGCCTGAAGGCGGCGCTCCAGGCACTCAGAGCCTACGATCCCCACCGCCTGATCTGTCTCTTCGGTTCCATCGGCGGTCGAACCAGAAACCGCCGCGCGGAAATGGGACTCGTGGCGTCCCGTGACGCAGATTTCTGTATTCTGACCTCTGATAATCCCGATAACGAATCCCCCTCGGCAATCATTGGCGAGATCGCCACCTATTTCACCAGCGGTACTTGTCCCTATATTGCCATCGTGGATCGCAAAAAGGCAATCGAATACGCCCTTTCCCATTCCGAAAAGGGCGATATCATCCTCCTTGCGGGAAAGGGACACGAATCCTATCAGCTGATCAGCGGCATCCGAAAGGATTTCAGCGAAGCCGAGATCATTCGTCAGTTTTGTTTGATTAACTGAGAAAATGAGGACGCAGTTACTTTTCTTTCGCGAAAGAAAAGTAACCAAAAGAAAGCAAAATAAAAAAGGCTTACCTTTTAAGGGCGATCCGCGGATCGCCCTTATTTTTGTGTTTATGTTTGCACAAACTACACCTAAACGTGTCATCATGCTTCGCTCAGGACGACACGTCTAATTTTTCTTTGTCAGAAACTATTCGTGTTGTATCGGACCGGCGTCCTCGACGGTTCGCTCCTACGGGTTTGTGCGAACATGGTGCTACACTAAGTCCTTTTTTGTTTTGCTTTCTTTTGCTCTTTTATCATTCCCCTCAACGCCTCCATGGCGTCCGAGAGCCCGCCCACGCGGTCGATAATTCCGTACTTGACCGCCTCATCGCCGTCGATGATCGATCCCATATCGGTGGCGATCTCGTCGGGGCGCATCATCAGCTCCTTTACCTCCTCGGGATCTGCCTTCGAGTGAGAGCAGATAAATCCAATGATCCGCTTTTGCATTTCATTAAAATAATGAAAGGTTTGGGGCACGCCCACCACCAGACCGTTGATACGAACGGGGTGAATGGTCATGGTGGCAGAGGGTACGATAAAGGACAGATCCGCAGAGGTTGCCAGAGGTACACCGATGGAATGTCCTCCGCCCAGCACCAGAGAAACCGTTGGCTTTGAAAGAGAGGCGATCATTTCGGCAATCGCCAGCCCCGCCTCCACGTCTCCGCCCATGGTGTTCAGAACGATCAGAAGCCCGTCGATTTCGGTGCTCTCCTCGATGGATACGAGCAGCGGAATAATATGCTCGTACTTGGTCGCCTTCTGTCCCTCGGGAAGCATGTAGTGTCCTTCGATCTGCCCGATGATCGACAGGCAGTGAATCGTCTCCCCTTCTCCCTTTGTCACCACCGACCCGCTTTTCTCGATCCCCTCGAAGCCGTCGCCCGATACAAGATCCGCCGCGCAAGGCGACTCACTCTTCGTTTCTTTTTCCTTTTCTGACATGATTCCTCCCTGTTTTTCAGTAGTTTTCGTTCATATTATCCGCAAAAAGTTGAAATTTTATCCTTTACAAGGAACAAAAAATATGATATAATAATTAATGTGGAAAAATTTGTCCACAGAGATGCTGTTACATATTACATAATTGAGAGGTAAAAAAGATGGCAAACAAGTTTTTAGTTGAAACATCTGCAAGACACGTACACCTGACTGCTGAGTCCGTAGAGATCCTCTTCGGCAAGGGTCACCAGCTCACCAACAAGAAGGATCTGAGCCAGCCCGGTCAGTACGCTTGTGAAGAAAAGGTCACCATCGTAGGTCCCAAGGGATCGCTGAAGGCAAGCATTCTCGGTCCTACCCGTCCCGCCGATCAGGTTGAGCTTTCCCTGACCGATGCAAGAACCATTGGTCTTGCCGGTGTTCCCGTTCGTGAGTCGGGCGACGTAGCAGGCAGCATTGGCTGTAAGATCGAGGGTCCCTGCGGATCGGTTGAGATCGCAGAGGGCGTCATCGCCGCAAAGCGTCACATTCATATGACCCCCGCAGACGCAGAGGTTCTCGGCGTTTCCGACAAGGAGATCGTAAAGGTTAAGCTGGACACCGCTCGTCCTCTGATCTTTGACGACGTTGTGGTTCGCGTTAGCGACAAGTTTGCCCTTGCTATGCATATCGATACCGACGAGTCCAACGCTGCCGGTGCTTGCG
This sequence comes from Eubacteriales bacterium, assembly GCA_045656365.1. Taxonomy (GTDB): domain Bacteria; phylum Bacillota; class Clostridia; order Oscillospirales; family CAG-272; genus HGM12713. The sequence continues at coordinate 3,697 of JAZORA010000064.1, forward strand.
GCGCGGTTTACGGCGAGATCGTAAAGTAAAGAAAAAAGACGGATTCCCGTCCTGAGTATTGTTAAAAATTTTAAAGGAGATAAAACAATGAGCAAAGAATTTTCTTGCGAGTACGCTATGAGCGCAGAAGTTGCTAAGATGTGCGTCGTAGCAAAGGGTCCCAACCACGGTCCCGCTCCCATTCCTGAGGAGGGCAAGTGGGTACAGGCTAAGGAGATCACCGACATTTCCGCATACACCCACGGTGTGGGCTGGTGCGCACCCCAGCAGGGCGCTTGTAAGCTGTCCCTGAACGTAAAGAACGGTATCATCGAGGAAGCTCTCGTTGAGACCATCGGCTGCTCGGGTATGACCCACTCCGC
>JAZORA010000065.1:0-4616 GCA_045656365.1 Eubacteriales bacterium
TGGATTTTGGCAAGGTATCTTTATATGCCCTTTGCCGCCCTTCTTGTGACGGTCAGTCTTTTTATCCCCTGTCTTCGTTACACCACGCCCGATTCGGGCACGCAGGGGCTGATCTCGACGGCGGAGCTGATCCGCAATTCATGGGATCAGGTTCGGAATTATTTGTTTGGCACGGCAGAGCAGACCGCGGCGAACGTCAGCTTTTCGTGGGCGGTTCTCTTTGTGGTCGTTCTCTTTGTGCTTCTCTATCTTCTGGGACTTTTGGCGATCGGATTTTTCACGCTTGGCGCGTTCCGATATTTCCGTGATCCGAAGGATGTGGGACAGGGAAGAATCCTTTTTCTTACTCTGTTTCCCAATCGGATAACGGTGTGTCTTTCCTGGCTTCTTCTTTTGCCCCTGACGGCGTTTCCGCGTCTGATCATTTTGTTTTACAAGCGATATTACTACTATTCGGTGCTTTTGAACGTTCGCTTCCTTGAACCCTTAGCGGTGGCTCTCATTTTGCTCCTTGTGGGTGTGGGACTGACCATTGGCTTTGTCTCTCTTGAACGGGCGGCGGGTATGAATCCTCACAAGCGGAAAGGAAAACCCGCCTTGGAGGACGACGAGGAGGAAGTGTCTCCTATCGTTGATCGCACCCTGAAAAAGGATGGAAAGAATGAGGCGGAGGATGCGCTCACCGAGATGAACCGTCGCGCCCGTGAGGAGCAGGCGGAGCGGATCCGTCAGCTTCTGAGGAAAAACGAGGACGAAGAGTAAGACGAAAATTTACGAGGAAATCAATCAAAATGAAGGATAAGCATACATACGAACAAGTCGGTAGGAGCGATCTCGGCGCGCGGTATCTTCGGGCGAAGAGACGGCTCTTTGACCTTGCCTACGCGTCACTCAACGAGCGGCAAAGAGAGGCGGTCTTTACCACCGAGGGCTCTCTTCTCGTTCTGGCAGGGGCGGGAAGCGGAAAGACCACGGTGCTGGTACAACGCATCGTGTTCCTGATCCGCTACGGAAACGCCTACGAATCCGAGTACGTGCCCTATGATTTGACCGAGGAGCGTGTGGCGGCGCTGGAGGGGGCGGCATCTCTTTCGAGTGACGCCATAGAGGAGATCTTGCCTGAATTTATTTCCTCACCCGCAGCCCCTTGGCGAGTCCTTGCCATTACCTTTACGAATAAAGCGGCAAACGAGATCAAAGCGCGTCTGCGTGCCGCTCTGCCGGAGGACCAGGGGGTAGACTCAATCTGGGCGGGAACCTTTCACTCGATTTCGGCTCGGATTCTCCGAGCCTTTGGAGATCGTGTGGGATACGATAAGAGCTTCACCATCTACGATGCGACCGATACGAAGAATGCGGTGACCGAGGTCATGAAGTCCTTGAACGTCGATGAAAAATCGCTTCCCGTGAAATCGGTGATCCGTGAGATCAGCCGAGCCAAGGAGCAGCTGCTCACTCCTGAGCAGTATGCTGCTGAGTACGGCGTGAGAGATTATCGCCTGAAGATGATCGGGCGGGTCTACGATGCCTATCAGAAGCGTCTTCGCACCTCGGGAGCCATGGATTTTGACGATCTCATTATGCAGACGGTTCTGCTCCTTGAATCGGATGCGGAGGTCCGCAGAACCTATCAGGAAAAATTCCGTTACGTGTCGGTGGACGAGTTTCAGGATACCAACGTGGCTCAGCTTCGCCTGACCGCTCTCTTTTCGGGCGGACACCGTAACCTGATGGTGGTGGGAGACGACGACCAGAGCATTTATAAATTCCGCGGTGCGGTGATCGATAATATTCTCTCCTTTGATAAGAAATTCGAGAATACGAAAACCGTTCGCCTAGAGCAGAATTACCGCTCCACCGACGTGATCCTTCGGGCGGCAAACGAGGTGATCTCCCACAATCAGGGACGAAAGGGAAAGACCCTTTGGACCGAGCGTCAGGGTGGGGAAAAGATCACCCTTCGAGTTACCTCCGACCAGAACGAGGAGGCTCGGTATCTCGTATCCGAGATCCAGAAAAAGGTCTCCGAGGGGAGTTATTCCTATCGGGATTTTGCCATTCTGTACCGAACCAACGCGCAATCGAGCGTCATCGAGCGGACCTTTGCCAAGAGCGGCGTTCCGTATCGAATGCTTGGCGGACTTCGCTTTAACGATCGCAAGGAAATCCGCGATATCGTGGCGTATCTGCAGTTTATATCCAACCCCTCCGACCGAGAGAGATTGCGTCGGATCATCAACGAGCCCAAGCGAAAAATCGGCGCGGCAACGGTGGACGGCGTGGAGCTGATCGCCGCCGAGCAGGAAATTTCGGTCTTTGAGGTTATGAAGCGGGCGCGGGAATTTCCCGCCCTGTCCCGATCCGCCGCCCGACTTGTGGAGTTTGCCGATATGATCGAATCTCTTCGGACTCTGCTTTCCTCCGACGTGACGTTGGAGGTCTTCGTCAAGGAGGTGCTGAAGCGTACCGGTTATCGCCAAATGCTCGTTGACGCGGGCGAGGAGGAGAGGGAGCGCCTTGAGAACGTAGAGGAATTTATTTCGGGTGTGATCGAATATGAGGAGCATAACGACGATCCGACCCTTCTCGGCTTTCTTGAGGAAAACGCCCTGGTTTCCGAGGTGGATAAGTACGACGAGTCGGCGGACGCGGCGGTGATGATGACCATTCACTCCGCCAAGGGCCTTGAATTTCCCGTGGTTTTTCTTCCCGGCATGGAGGAGGGGATCTTCCCCGGAACCCAGACCATTCTCGGCAGTCCCGACGAGCTGGAGGAGGAGCGGCGCTTGGCGTACGTTGCCATTACCCGCGCCAAGGACGCGCTCTATATTCTTCGGACGAAAAATCGCATGCTTTACGGTCGCACCAGCTATAATCCTGTCTCGCGATTTGTGGAGGAGATTCCTGCGGAGCTGATTCGGGAGGACGTTCCGTATCAGCCCTCCTACGGCTATGCGCCCCGCACCTATTTCCAAGCGGAGGGATCCTCGTCAGGGCAGACGGATAACGGATTTTCGCCCATGAAGCCCCGCGGTGCCGCTCAAGGTGGCGAGAAGCCAACCCTTCTTCAGGCGGGCGATCGGGTTCGCCACCTGACCTTTGGCGAAGGAGAGATCCTGACGGCGCGCCCCATGGGCTCGGACGTCCTCTACGAGGTTGCCTTTGATCGGGTCGGAACGAAAAAGCTGATGGGCAACTACGCCAGACTCAAAAAACTGTAAATCTTGTGATTTATGTGAGGAAAAATATCCTCGCAAAGATTGGTTTTTTATGGTTTTTTATAACGAGTTGTTCACTTTTTGCAATATAAAATATAGGTTTTAGTATTTACTTTTCAAAAAAATTTGTATATAATTGAATTATTAAAATGAACCGAAAAAGGAGATCTAAGATCATGAAACGAATGCTTTCGATGGCATTGGCAGTGGTGATGGCTTTTGCCACTCTTGCCATGCTGATCCCCTCGGTGGCTGCCGTATCCTCGGGAGAGGCGGCATTGTACGAGGAGGATTTTGACAGTTTGGGAAGCACCCTTAAGAACGAGGCGCTGTTTAACGCCCTCGGCTGGCATAGCGGTTGGGAGGATTCCCACACGACCGTTACGGGAGGCGGCACGAAGGATGCCTTGTCTCTTGGCACGGGCGTCAGCGGCAAGGGCTTGACGCTGATGGGCGATCCGACGCTTAATGGTGGCTATGACACCTATTACGTGTTGCTGGAGCACCAGCAGATTTTCGACGGCGTAACGGTAGAGTACGATTTTCGGTATCATTCGTCCAGTAGCTCCGTCGCTAAGGACGATTTTTCCCGTGGCTTGATCTGGCACGGAAACGGAACGGCGACTCGCGCCGATTCCTGGAATATGCTGCTCCGCATGGATGGAGTGATTTTGAATCAGTATCGCATGACTGCAGGAAAGGGCGGCTGGGGTAGTGGAATCGAGACCAACTACTTCTGGAGCGACGTGGACAATCCAACGGATGCGTGGTATACGGCTCGCTTTGTGCTCAATCCCGAAGAGGGCGTGACGGTTTGGATCAAGCCCCAGGGAGAGGACGAATGGGCGTATTCCCATGCTTGGTCGGAGGATACCTACGATCAGCACATGAAGGAAACCACCACGAGCTTTGAGGAGTTCCTCGGCATCCAGGTACAGTCCGGCGTGACCGTTACCATCGACAATCTTCGGGTGTCCTACGATACGAGCTTTCCGCAGTTCATAGGATTTCAGGCAAAGAGCGGCGCGAACGCGACCGTTTCGCTCCGACTGATCTCGGTGCTGGACACGATGGAGTACGATCAGATCGGCTGTCTTGTCAAGACGACCACTCGTAAGAATAACCGTCCCACGACTGTGGAGCAGGAGCTTGAGACTCGATATGTGTACGAGACCCTGGAGGGAAAAGCGGCCAACCGCTTGGCGGGGGCAATCTCCAGCGCCCAATATCTGTTTGCCATCGAGATCCCCGATCTTCCCGCTATGGAGGACGTGGAATATACCGTGACCCCCTACGTGGTCGAGAACGGTCGGAGGGTTTACGGTGGGAGCAAGACCTTTACCTACGCGCATAACGAGTGGAGAGATTCGATTCCCACGTACGTGACGGCAAACGGTG
>JAZORA010000066.1:0-9062 GCA_045656365.1 Eubacteriales bacterium
TGTGCCGTCATGTTTGAGGTGGTGCAGGGAGAGGGCGGCGTCCGTCCTCTGACAAAGGAGTTTTTGGTCGGTCTTGAGGCGTTTGCCCGAGAGAACGGTCTGCTTCTCATTGCCGATGAGGTGCAGACGGGTAACGGCCGCACGGGCGAGCTTTACGGCTATATGAATTTTGGAATCACCCCCGATATCGTCAGCACAGCGAAGGGGTTGGGCGGTGGTCTGCCCATTGGCGCGACCATGATGGGAGAGCGTGTTTCGGACGTCCTCGGGGCGGGAATGCACGGCTCGACCTTTGGCGGAAACCCCGTATGCTCTGCGGGTGCCTTGAATATTTTGTCCCGAATCGACGACGAGCTTCTTTCGGGTGTTCGGGAGAGAAGCCGATATATTTTCGACGAGCTGACGGGCGCTGAGGGAATCCTCGGTGTTACGGGTCTTGGTCTTATGATCGGCGTGGAGTGTAAAAAGTCTGCGGGAGAGGTGATCGACGCCTGCCGTGAGCGGGGCGTTCTTGTGATCAAGGCGAAAAACAAGGTTCGCTTGCTTCCCGCGTTGAATATTGAAATGGACGATCTAAAAGAAGCGATCGCCGTATTGAAGGAGGTTTGTAAGGCATGAAGCATCTGTTGAAATTGATGGATCTTTCGGAGAAGGAGATCACGGAGATCCTGGATCTGGCGGATCAGCTGAAATACGAGAAGAAAAATGGAATCAAGCATCATATTCTGGAGGGAAAGACCCTTGGTATGATCTTTGAAAAATCGTCCACCAGAACCCGTGTTTCCTTTGAGGTTGGCATGTATGATCTGGGAGGCTCTGCGCTCTTCCTCAGCTCGCGTGACTTGCAGATCGGACGCGGCGAGCCCGTTGAGGATACGGCACGCGTTCTGTCGCGTTATCTTGACGGTATCATGATTCGTACCTTTGCTCAGGAGGAGGTCGAAAAGCTGGCGGAGGTTGGCTCGATCCCGATCATCAACGGTTTGACCGACTTCTGTCACCCTTGTCAGGTTCTTGCCGACCTGATGACCATTCGTGAGCATAAGGGCTCGATTCAGGGCAAGAAGCTCTGCTATATTGGTGATGGAAACAATATGACCAACTCCCTGATCGTGGGCGGCATCAAGATGGGCATGACCGTGTCTGTGGCTTGTCCCAAGGGCTATGAGCCCGATGCCGAGATCATGAAGTGGGCGGCTGAAACCGGTCATTTCACTTGTGCTGACGACGTGCTGGAGGCCGCGAAGGACGCCGACGTTCTTTGCACCGACGTATGGGCTTCCATGGGTCAGGAGGCAGAGGCAGAGGAAAGAAAGAAGATCTTCAAGGGCTATCAGATCAACTCCGGCGTGATGGCGGTTGCCAAGAGCGATGCGATGGTTCTGCACTGTCTGCCCGCGCACCGTGAGGAGGAGATCACTGCGGAGGTATTTGAGGCGCACGCCAACGAGATCTTCGACGAGGCAGAGAACAGACTCCATGCGCAAAAGGCGGTTCTTGTCAAGTGCATGTCTTGATTTTTTACGTGTAAATCGTTGAATCCAAGCGGTTCTTGTAAAAAAACAATAAAATCTTTGTGCAAAATGCCGTATTTGAAAAAAATACGGCATTTTTCCTTGACAAGACAGAGCTTTTTGAGTATAATGGCACTATAAACCTATGATTAAGAGGAGTAGCCGATCGGATTCGATTACAGAGAGCCGCAGCTTGGTGGAAATGCGGTATTGAGTGTTCGGTGAATGGACTTATGAGGGCGGTCGAACGGACGTGAGTCTCAGTAGCAACCGACGGAGCCGAATCCGTTACTGTTCGGAGTTGCTGAAGGCAACGCAGAGCGGGCGTTTTGCGCCAATTTGGGTGGTACCGCAGGTCTTTCCTGTCCCTGATCTTCTCAGGGGCGTCTTTTGTTTTTATGATAGCATATGATAGTTAAAGATATAAAAGGAGAAGGAAGCATGAATCAGTACAGAGATTTCGATAATTATTTAAAGGAGAATCCCACGAAGGAGGGTTATTTCGGTGAGTACGGCGGTGCGTTTGTATCTCCCGAGCTGATCCCCGCCTTTAAGGAGATCACCAACGCCTACGAGGCAATTTCTCAGTCGGCACAGTTTATCAACGAGCTCAGAAGAATCCGCAAGGATTTTCAGGGCAGACCCACGCCCGTATATCATTGCGAGCGTCTCTCAAAGCTCTTTGGTAATTGCCAGATCTATGTGAAGCGTGAGGATCTGAACCATTCCGGCGCCCACAAGCTGAACCACTGCATGGGAGAAGGACTTTTGGCAAAATATATGGGCAAGAAGAAGCTGATCGCCGAAACGGGCGCTGGTCAGCACGGTGTGGCGCTGGCTACGGCGGCTGCCTACTTTGGCATGGAGTGCGACATTTACATGGGTGAGGTGGATATTGAGAAGCAGAAGCCCAACGTGATCCGTATGAAGATGCTTGGCGCGAATGTCATTCCCGTGACCCACGGTCTGAAGACCCTGAAGGAAGCGGTGGACGCGGCGTTTGAGGCATATACGAGAGAATATGAGGATGCCATCTTCTGCATCGGCTCTTGCCTTGGACCGCATCCGTTCCCCATGATGGTTCGTGATTTTCAGTCGGTCATCGGTATTGAAGCAAGAGAGCAGTTTTACGATATGACGGGACATCATCCCGACGCCGTGACTGCCTGCGTTGGCGGTGGCTCCAACTCCCTCGGTATGTTTACCCCCTTCTTGGCAGACCCCGTAGAGATCTATGGTGTCGAGCCCTTGGGAAGAGGACCGAAGGTAGGTGACCACGCGGCAACCATGCAGTTTGGTACCAAGGGAAGACTCCACGGCTTTGAGAGCTATCTCTTGCAGGACGAGAACGGCGAGCCTCTGCCCGTCTATTCCATCGCCAGCGGCTTGGATTATCCCGGTGTGGGTCCTGAGCACGCGCACCTCCGTGACCTTGGCAGAATCCATTACGAGACGGCGACCGACGAGGAAGCCATGGAAGCCTTCTTCCTGCTTTGCCGTTACGAGGGTATCATTCCCGCCATCGAAAGCTCCCACGCGTTGGCTTACGCCATCAAGTACGCCAAGGAGAAGAAGTCGGGCTCGATCCTTGCGTGTCTGTCGGGAAGAGGAGACAAGGATATTGACTACGTATATGAGAACTACGGCTGCGGCGAGCAGTTTTTGAAGAATTTTCAGTAAATACGGGAAAGCACCGAGGGAGCTCCTCGGTGCTTTTCTATTGGATAAAAAAAGAAAAAGCACAGCGATTGCTGTGCTTTTTCTGGTGACCCACCGGAGACTCGAACTCCGGACCCCTTGATTAAAAGTCAAGTGCTCTACCGTCTGAGCTAGTGGGTCATTTTGGCGTACCGATGTATTATACCACACACGGGCAGGATTGTCAAGATATTTTTGAAAAAAATCGAAAATATCTTGACAGATTTTTCTTTTTTTGAATCATGTCTCACCGAAGGGCAGCTCCTTGATTTTGGCTGCCAGAAGGTTGATGTTTTCGGGGAAGATTTCGGGAAGCTGATGGTGATCGCGGTCGGATTCCTCAAAATCCTGCGTTTGAATGGAGTTTCTCGCGATGGCAACGAAGAGCTTGTCGAGTCCCTTTCGCTTTTCGGGCTTCAGCTCGCCGCCAAAGCAGTGAACGCCCAGAGAACAGGCTAGTCCCTTTGGAATCTGTGTTTCGGCGTATTCCTCAAAATGACGGGGCAATCCACAACAGAAAAAAACGGCAAAGGGCAGGGTAGCGAGGGCATCCATGTACCGCTTCATATACGATTTGATCCGTTTGTTGATCTTTCCCACGTGGATCGAGCTGCCAAGCACCACGGCGCCAAAACCCTCGGGAGACGGGAGCATATCGGTCGTCTTCACGTTCAAGGAGATCACCTGATGGGTTGGCTCAAGCTGTTGGCGCAAAAGAGAGACGCATTCCTCCGTGACCCCACCGCGGGTTGCGTATAATACAAGTACCTTCATTCTATCCATCTCCTGTTTTTCACCGTTTTATTCGTCAACTCGTCAATTCTATTGCGTCAATAAGGTTATTATAAAGGAAAAAACCATGTTTGTCAAGTAGGTAGCGCGGCAAAAAAGATCACCGAGGTTTCCCTCGGTGATCGATGGATTGATTCTTATTCTTCTTCGGCGGAGATCAGACCGTAGGTGTTGTCGTGTCGCTTGTATACCACGCAAACGCGGTTGGTTTCGTCATCCTTGTAAACAAAGAATTCATGCTCAAGCAGGTTCATCTGCATGATCGCTTCCTCGGTGGACATGGGCTTCAAAGTAATGCTCTTCTGACGAACGGTAAACTCCGCATCCTCCTCAAAATCCTCTCCCGTATCTACGATACCGTAGTCAAACGCGCCCTCGCGGAGACGTTTGGCAAGACGGGTCTTGTTTTTGCGAATCTGACGTTCTATGGCGTTTACGGCGCGATCCAAAGCGTTGCGGAAGGTTTCGTCCGTTACCTCGCTTCGGAAAATCGTACCTGCGGAAACAATCGTAATTTCGAGACATTTCTGATTGCGACGGGAACTGAGCGTTGCCGTTGCGGAACAGCCGTCGGCAAAGTACTTGTCAAGCTTTCCGAGCTTTGCTTCAATCGTGGTCTTCATTTCATCCCACACGTTCATTTGTCTGCCAACAATGGTAACCTTCATTTTTACTTCCTCCTTGAAGAAATGTAGCCGAGGAATATCCTCAACTATAGTATAGCATATTTGAATTGATTTGTAAATAGTTATCAATAAAATTTCCAATTAAAATAAAATCTTGTTTATATTGCACAATCGAGAGCGACAAAAATTGACAATTGAACCACGACATGGGAACGTCGAAAAAACAGTTTTTTGCTTGACAGAGGAAGGGAAATGTGGTACAATCATAAGGACGCTTTGGGGTGCTTTTTGGCTTAAAAAGGAAACGGGTGAGAGTCCCGTACGAGCGCGTCGCCGTAAACGGTATCATTTTCGTCGAAACGATTCGGCCGCACGAATCGGAACCATTGGAGAGCTTTGATTCTCCGAGAAGGGTTCGACGAGATTCTGTTATAGGACGGAATGCCGTGAAGTCGGAAGACTTGCCCCGTGTTTTTTGCAGCGCTGCTGGGTCGCGCGAACCGACTCCATTTTGGCAAGAAACGGCGGACGAAAATAAAAAAATTAGGAGAAGAAACATGAAAAACACAACGAAAAAGCATTTTTTGTTGTCGCTTCTGCTTCTGATCGTACTGTCTGCGGCGATGGTATGCTCATTGGTAGCTTGCGACAGGGATGAGCCGACGGATCATCCGCAAGGATCGGAGACGGAATTGGAAACCGTTGAAGAGGCAACGTTTTTGGGAACGGGTAACGTCCCCTTCACAGTCGAGGTAACTCATGCCGACGGCACGACGAAGTCCTTTACGATCAAAACCGATCGAGAGACGGTGGCGGACGCTCTTACGGAGGTCGGACTCATATCGGGAGAGCAGGGAGCTTACGGCTTGTACATTTTGACGGTGGACGGAGAGTATCACAAGTGGGAAGATGACGGCAAGTTCTGGGCGTTCTACGTGAACGGAGAATCTTCCATGGTAGGCGCCGGCGGCGTAGAGGTGAAGGCAGGCGACACCTATGCCTTCCGAGTAGAATGAGTACCTCTCGCGCGTTGGATCTTCGGCATTTGGTCGTGTTTCCTATGTTGGGCTGCCTTTTGTTCCTATCGGATATTCTCATGGAATTTTTACCGAATATCCATCTCGTTGGCGTCCTGACTATCGTATACACAGTGGTTTACCGAAGCCGCGCCCTGATCCCCTTATACATCTACGTCCTTTTGTACGGGCTTGTTTACGGCTTTTCTCTTTGGTGGATCCCGTATCTCTATATCTGGACGATCCTTTGGGGCGGCGTGATGCTTCTGCCGCGGAATATGCCACGGAAGGTGGCACTGCCCGTTTATATGGCGGTGGGAGGATTACACGGTATTCTTTTTGGAATACTCTATGCGCCCTTTCAGGCGTTGGCGTTTGGCTTGAGCTTTGAAAAGACCCTTTTGTGGATCGCTGCGGGCTTTCCCTTTGACGTGATCCATTGTGTGGGGAACGTAATTCTCGGCGTTTTGATCCTTCCCCTGACAGCGACACTCAGGCGTCTGGAGGGAACGATTTTGCAATAAAGTTTTTCTTCCTGAAGGGATGAAAAAATATTGTGAATTTTGACGAAGAAACATCGGAACAATATGAAAAAAATGGCGGCAAATTGTGCTTTTTGTTGTTGACTTTATTTACAAGATATGTTATAATTATATTTGTAAAAATTAAGATCAAAAAGTTCTTCGTGACCGGCGGATGATGTGGAAAAAACCACAGTGGGAGCGAAGAATTATAAAGCCGACCGCCTGGGCAAACCTATTTCTGTCTGGATGGGTTTGCCCTGCTTTGTTTTTTTTGATCTTTTAGAAAGAATGACGGAGGAAATTATGAAAAAAATCGGTATTATCATGGGAAGCGACAGCGATCTTCCCATCGTCGAGAAGGCAATCAATACCCTGACGGAATTTGGCGTTCCCTTTGAGGTTCACGTGTATTCTGCTCACAGAACGCCCGTAGAAGCAAAGGACTTTGCCGCAAACGCGAGAGAGAACGGCTTTGGTGCGATCATCGCGGCGGCAGGCATGGCGGCGCATCTGGCGGGCGCTATGGCGGCAAACACCACGCTCCCCGTGATCGGTATTCCTGTTAGCACAAAGTATTTCGGCGGCATGGACGCACTCCTTTCCACCGTTCAGATGCCCTCGGGCATGCCCGTGGCAACCGTTGCTGTGGACGGCGCGGCAAACGCGGCGCTTCTGGCAATCCAGATCCTTGGTGTAACCGACCCCGAGCTTGCCGCAAAGCTTGATGCCAAGCGCAAGGCGGGAGCCGATACGGTTCTTTCGAAGAACCAAGCCATTGAAGAGCGTTTTAATCTGCAGTAAGCAATCCGATTTTTAACATAAAGGACATAAAGGAGAAGAACATGAAGAGTTTTAGCGAAAGTTACAAGGCGGCGGGCGTTGATATTACCGCCGGCTACAAGGCAGTTGAGTTGATGAAGTCCCATATTGCCCGTACGAAGAACGAAGGTTGTCTTGATGACGTTGGTGGCTTCGGCGGTTGCTTCGGTCTTCCTATCGCGGGAATGGAGGAGCCTGTATTGGTTTCGGGTACCGACGGTTGCGGAACCAAGGTGAAGATGGCGATCCTCATGGACAAGCACGATACCATTGGAATTGATGCTGTGGCAATGTGTGTAAACGATATCATCTGCGTTGGCGCAAAGCCCCTCTTTTTCCTTGACTATATTGCCTGCGGAAAGAACATTCCCGAGAAGATCGCTGCTATTGTCAGCGGTGTTGCGGAGGGATGCGTTCAGTCGGGCGCGGCGCGCATCGGCGGCGAGACTGCGGAGCACCCCGGCATGATGCCCGTGGAGGAATACGACCTGGCAGGCTTTGCCGTTGGTATCGTGGATAAGAAAAAGATTCTTGATAACACGACCATGAAGGCGGGCGACGTGGTGATCGCGCTTCCTTCCAGCGGTGTTCACTCCAACGGATTTTCTCTCGTCAGAAGAGTATTCGATATTGACAACAATCCCGACTCGCTGTACGTTCCCTGTGAGAAGCTGGGCGGCGCGTCGATTGCCGAGACCCTCCTGACCCCCACCAGAATTTACGTCAAGCCCGTGCTTGCGCTTCTGGAAAAGGTCAACGTAAAGGGAATCAGCCATATTACCGGTGGCGGATTCTACGAGAACATTCCTCGTTCGATCCCCAAGGGACTTTCTGCGAAGATCGAGAAGGCTGCCGTCAAGGTACTTCCCATCTTTGATCTGATCGCCGAGACGGGCAACGTTCCCGAGAGAGATATGTATAATACCTACAATATGGGCGTGGGCATGAGCATTGTCGTTCCCGCCGATGAGGTGGATACGGCTCTTGCGGTGCTGAAGGCAAACGGAGAAGACGCGTACGTGATCGGCCAGATCGTTGAATCCGACGAAGGCGTAATCTTCTGCTAAGCTTTTGGAACGTTTGAAAGGAAGAACCGATATGAAGAAAAACGAGCAACTGAAGGTTGCGGTGTTTGTTTCGGGGGGCGGAACCAATCTGCAAGCGCTGATCGACGCGCAGAAGGACGGTGTGATCCGTCACGGAGCGCTGAGTTTGGTCGTCTCCAACAATCCCGATGCCTATGCGCTCACACGGGCGGCAAATGCGGGAATCCCCACGGCGGTGCTTTCGAAAAAGGATTGCCCGACCCAGGAGGAATTTGAGGAGAAGCTGGTGGCAACTCTCGAGGAGAACGGCATTGAGCTGATCGTTCTGGCAGGTTTTATGCGAATCCTCAGTGGAAAATTCACCTCCCGTTATCCCAAAAGAATCCTGAACGTGCATCCCTCGCTGATCCCCTCCTTCTGCGGAAAGGGATTTTACGGATTGCGCGTCCACGAGGCGGCGCTTGAATACGGCGTCAAGGTAACGGGCGCGACGGTTCATTTTGTCAATGAGATCCCCGACGGCGGTGAGATCATTTTACAGAAGAGCGTTGCTATCCGAAAGAACGATACCCCCGAAACCCTCCAGAAGCGCGTGATGCAGGAGGCAGAGTGGAAGATCCTTCCTCGGGCGGTGGAGCTGGTTTCAAAAGATATTTTGAGTGCGAAAGGAAGATGAAAATGAGCGTTTACGGAATTCAAACCATGAAGAAGCTGTTGTCGGAAAACTCCTATCCCGGTCGTGGTATCATGATCGGAAAGAGCGCGGACGGCAAAAAGGCAATGATCGCGTATTTTATCATGGGGCGGAGTGCAAACAGCCGCAACCGTGTGTTTGAGAGATTCGACGGCGGTATGAGAACCAAGGCATTTGACGAATCCAAGCTGCAGGATCCCAGCCTGATCATCTACAATCCCTATTTGGCAAGACCCAATATGGACATCGTGACCAACGGCGACCAGACCGATACGATCTACAATTTCCTTGCGGAAGGGAAGAGCTTTGAGGATGCGCTCATGACCCGTGAGT
>JAZORA010000067.1:0-9430 GCA_045656365.1 Eubacteriales bacterium
ATGTGTGACCTGGTCCTTGAGAAGGGTGTGGATATGGTGGTGGGTGACCGTTTGTCCTCTACTTATTTTACCGAAAACAAGCGCCCCTTCCACAACGTGGGAAATCGAAGCGTTCGCTTCCTGATCAATCGGATTTTCAAGAGCGACGTGAAGGATATCATGACGGGATACCGCGCCTTCAGCCGTGATTTCGTCAAGAATTTCCCCGTGCTTTCCCGTGGCTTTGAGATCGAGACCGAGATGACGATCCACGCGCTGGACAAGAATTTCCTCATTCGCGAGGTGCCCGTGCAATATCGGGATCGCCCGGAGGGAAGCGTTTCCAAGCTGAATACGGTACGGGACGGTGTGCGCGTGCTGATGACCATCTTCCGTCTGTTCTGTGAGTATCAGCCCCTCAAGTTTTTCACGATTCTCGGAACGATCCTCGCCTTGCTTGGCGGCGGCTTCATGATCCCCGTTCTGGTGGATTATTTCCGCTTGGGTCTGGTTCCGCGATTTCCCACACTGTTCGTTTGCGTGGGCTTGTTTATCGTTGCCGCTCTGTTATATTCCTGCGGCATCATTCTGCACGTGGTGGCGAAGAAGCACAAAATGCTCTTTGAGCTTCTTATGAACCGCCGCCCCGATTGATTTCCCGGGACAAAAAGAGAACGCCGATGCGTTTTGCCTTGTGGCAAGGTGCATCGGCGTTTTTGCGTTTTTGATTATTCCTCCGGGGGGAGCGACTTTTTCCATTCGGAGGGGGAGGTTCCGTGGCTTGCCTTGAAGCACTTGGAAAAATACTCGATATCCGAGAAGCCGCAATGATCGGCAATCTCGGTAATGGACATGTTGGTATCCCGCAGCATATTTTCTGCCAGCTCCATGCGTTCCTTCTGAACGAACTGCATGATGGTCATGCCGAATTCCTTGCGGAAGCTTTCGGTCAGCGTGACCTTGCTGCAATGGAGGGCCACGCTCAGCTTGTCGAGGGTGATCTTTTCCCGAAGATTCTTCTGTATGTAGCGCTTGATGAGCTGACCGAGGGTTCGGTTGTTGGAAAAGACCAGATGGTTGGCTTCGATGTAACGAACGATCATGGTCAGCATTTTACAGTAGGCGTCCAGCTCCTCGGGAGTGGGGGAGGGAAGGTCCTTGATGTGCTTTCGTACGGCGTCCACGTCCAGCTCGTCGGCGTGGCTTTCCAGGATGCTTTGCAACCGTTCCATGCTTTGGGGCGTTTTCTCCAGCGCGGGTCCGATCATGAGATATCCCGTGATCTTTTCCTGCAGAAAGATGGGGAAGACCGCCTCAAACATTCCGAAGGGGCAGGCGTAAATGTAGGGCTTTTTCGTCAGATTTGCCTGGCGCAGCGCGTTTGCGTCCGACTGACGGCAAAGCTCAAGACAAGCCTTGGAGCGGTGAACGGAGGAGCAGAAGGGGGATAGGCTCAGCACGTTGGTAATGCAACGGGATTGGGCATTGAAAATGGCGATATCCATTTTGGAAATCTGGTGAAATACCTGTAAAATCTCTTTGATCGTCAATTCGTTCACGCCGACACCTCCTTTGCCCGTTTTTTTTATTATATCATGAAATATGGCGTATGACAAGAGAAAATCCAAAACTTCTTGCGGCATTTTTTACGATCCGTTTGAAAAAAACGAAAAGGAAAACGGTGGGAGGACTTATTGATTTTACAAATTATCTTACTGATAGTTCCTTGCTTTTTTTTCATGGTTTTGATATGATATGTTTTGACCGTTCCGAACGGACGGTGATTTTTCAGTATAAAAAGATCGTTCAAAGGAGATCGACGTATGCTCAATGTTTTTTTGATGTTCGTCCTGATTATGCTCGCGACGTTTCAGTCTTTGCTTTGTCGTCAGTATTCCGACCGTTATCCCGGTGAGTCGTCGATGGCGACCCCCGTTTTCACCATCGTTAGCGGTCTTGTGGTGATCCTTGTCTCGTTGGTGCTTTGCAAATTCCAGTTCGAGGCATCTCTTCCCACGGTGATTCTGGGCGTCGTGAACTCGTTGGTTTTGTATGCCTATAACTATTTTATTATCAAGGCGTCGGTCAAGGGACCCTATTCGATCCTGATTGTTTTTTCACTTTCGGGAGCGATTGTGATTCCTGTGCTGGTGGACGTGTTGTTCTTTGGCGGACATCTGAGTGTCATCAGTATCATCTGTATTCTGGTGGTGCTGTTCTCGGTGTATCTGGTCAGCCTGAAGGAGGACGAGGAAAAGACCATCAAAAAGGGCTTTTGGCTTGCGTGTGCGGGACTTTGCCTGAGCAACGGTATCTACGGCTCCTTTATCGCTTCGCAGCAGCAGATCTCGGGTGTGGCAGAGAAGGAGGAGATGGTAGCCATTACCTATCTCGGCGCGGTGATTTTGTCGGTTCTTACCCTCGCGTTCCGCGCGAAAAAGGAATTTTTTACCCATTTTCGTCAGACCAAATCCTCGTGCTTTTATCTGATCTCCTCTGCCGTCGTGATTGCCGCGGCACTTCACCTTCTGACCTTCCTGATCGACCTGATCGATCTGGCGATCCTCTACACCTTTGACAGCTCTTCGGTGATCGTGGTCAGTGTGCTGATCTCGTGGCTGTTCTTTAAGGAAAAGCTGACCTGGAAGAATATCGTGGGATGCGTGACCATGTGCGCCGCCCTGATCTCCATGTCGCTCTTTGGCTAAACCGTCGTTTTTTCGAGCGCTCCGACTCCCTGCGGGTCGGAGCGCCCTTTTTGTTCAAAAGAAAAGAAAAATTCGGAAAAAAGATGGAATAATGCCTTGCCAAAGCCGCCTCTTTATGGTATAATCCTCTTGAAAGCTTATGGGAAAAGCAAGGCTTTTCCAATTTTAAAAATAGGGAGGAACGGCTATGTCCATTCAGTATAATGCCGAAACAAAAAGCTTCTACCTTGACGGAAAGGACGTCACTTACGCATTCAGATTGTTTGAAAAGCATCCGGAGCATCTGTATTACGGAAAGAAGATTCCGCACGAGGATCTGAGTCATTTGCACATGACGGGCGGACTCAGCTCCGGTTGGATTGCCTTCGGTGAGAATGAAACCATGCCGAGAACCCATATTCAGTCCGAGCTTGCTACGTACGGACGAGGCGACTACCGTGAGCCCTGCGTGCAGGTTCAGAACGAGGCGGGCGACCGCATCTCGGAGCCTCTTTACGTAGGCTACGAGATCCTCGAAGAAAAGCCCGCCATCAAGGGAATGCCCTCTATGACGGGCGGAGAGACGCTGGTGGTTCATCTCCGCGACGACCTGACGGGCTTTGAGGTGGATCTTTACTATACCGTTTACGACGATTCCGACGTCATCGCGCGCCGCGCCGTCTACCGCAACACGGGTAAGACACCCATGTTCCTCCGCAGAGCCTACTCCTTTACGCTTCCGCTCCGCGGCATGAATTACGATATTCTGACGCTCCACGGCGCGTGGGTGTGTGAGAGACAGATGGAGACCATTCCCATGCACCACGGCGTGGTATCCATCGATTCCAAGAGACTCAGCTCCTCCGAGACGCTGAATCCCTTTATGGGCGTTCTGTCCCGTGGCGCGACCGAGCATCACGGAAACGTGTTTGGCGTCAGCCTTGTGTACTCCTCCTCTTACGTGCTGAAGGCAGAGGGAACGATCAACGGTCAGACCTTCCTGACGGGTGGTATCAACGACTTTGACTTCGGCTGGAAGCTGGAGGTAGGCGAGGAGTTTGAGACCCCCGAGGTGGTCATCGCCTTCTCCTCCGAGGGTCTTGGCGGCATGAGCCGCGCCTTCCACGACGCGTACCGCAATCACTTGATCAATCCTCGCTACGTGAACGCAAGACGCCCCATTGTTATCAACAACTGGGAGGGAACGCATTTTGACTTTAACCTGGAAAAGCTGAAGGCGATCGCCGACGGTGTGGCGAATACGGGCGTGGATACCCTCGTGCTGGACGACGGATGGTTCGGAGAGAACCGTATGGACGAAAAGACGGGTCTTGGTGACTGGCATATCGTAAATCCCAATAAGCTTCCCGGCGGTCTGAAGCCTCTTGCCGATTATCTCCATTCCAAGGGAATGAAGTTCGGTCTTTGGTTTGAGCCCGAAAACGTAGGACCTGATTCCGACCTGAACCGCACCCATCCCGATTTTGCCATTCGCATCGACGGACGGCAGCCCGGCCTTGGCAGATGTACCATGGCGCTCGATCTGACCCGTAAGGACGTTCGTGATTATATCGTAGAAACCGTCAATCGCGTGATCCGCGAGAACGGCATCGACTACGTCAAGTGGGACTACAACCGTTGCGTGACCGACGCCTACTCCCGCGATCTTCCCGCCGACCGTCAGACCGAGTTTGCCCATCGCTACGTGCTGGGCGTATACGACCTGATGGAGCGGATCATCAACGGAAACCCCGACGTATTCTTCGAGGGCTGTGCCGCGGGCGGATCTCGCTTTGATCCCGCCGTGCTCCACTACTTCCCCCAGATCTGGGCATCGGATAACTCGGATGCCGACGAGAGAACCATCATTCAGTACGGTACGTCGATCGTATATCCTCTGTCCGCCATGAGCTGTCACGTTTCTGCCGTTCCTCATATCATCACCAAGAGAATGACCTCTCTTGCGACCCGCGCCGCCATCGCGCACCTTGGCGCGACGGGATACGAGCTGGATTCCAGCGCCTTTACCGACGAGGATCGGGCGGCAGTTGCCGAGCAGAATAAGGAGTACAGAGCCTCGGAGGAGCTGATGCTTCACGGAGATCTGTACCGTTTGGACAATCCCAACGAGTCGGAGCATTTTACCTACCTGATCGTATCCAAGGACAAGAACGAGGCGATCCTTCTGGCGTATCGCCGTCTGGACCGTCCCGGAAGACCCAGCAAGGAATATATTCTTCACGGACTGGATCCCAAGAAGAGCTATCGCATTGAGGAGTTGGATAAGACCATGTCGGGTGCGCTTCTCCTGAATGCGGGACTCTTCCTGCGCTTCCCCCACGAGGACTTTGTCTTTAAGAAACTGCACATCAAGGCGGTTGACTGATGCCGTCAAGAGGGCTTGCTTCGAGAGAAGCAAGCCCTCTTTTTGACATGAATCGAAAAGCGCACTTAAGTATTTACCCAAAATCAAGAAAAAAACCTCAGTTTTTTGAAAATGTTTGGCTAAAATCAAATCAATATCACTTTTTTATGTTGACAATTTTACACATTAGTGTTAAAATGTTATCAAGGATTTTATGGATTCGATCGTTGCCCACGGGCAACGGGCAAACCAAAAAATAAGAAGAAACAGAAAGGAATCAAGCAGATGGCAACGTTAGTAATTATGCCCCGTCAGGGACAGAGTGTTGAAAGCTGTATCATTACCGCCTTCAACAAGAAAGTAGGGGATACCGTAGAGAAGGGCGAGAACCTGTTTTCCTACGAGACCGATAAATCCTCTTTTGTCGAGCCCTCCCCCGAGGCGGGCAAGATCCTGGCAATTTTCAGAGAGGAGGGCGACGACGTTCCTTGTCTTGAGGCGGTTCTCGTAATCGGTCAGGACGGTGAGGACATCTCCGCTTTGATTCCCAAGGATACCGAGGAGGCTCCCGCGGCAGCCGCCGAGGCGGCAGCTCCCGTTGCGGCAGAGGCAGCAGCGCCCGTAGCCGAGGAGGCAGCTCCCGTCGGAACGCAGGGCGTGGGTTCGATCTCTCCCCGCGCGAGACTTCTGGCAGAAAAGACCCATGCTGACCTTCTGAAGGCAGTTCCCACGGGTCCCAACGGTCGCATCATTGAGCGCGACGTGCAGAAGGTTGTGGATCTTGGATACACCGTATCTCCCGCCGCGAAGGACGGATATACCGAGGCGATGGCAGGAAGCGGTCTGAGCGGTCGCGTAACGCTTGGTGACCTGAACGCTCCCGCAGCAGCTCCCGTGGCAGATGCTCCCGTAGCAGCTCCCGTTGCGGCTTACGAGGACGTGAAGATCCCGAACATCCGCAAGATCATTGCAAAGGCAATGTGCGAGTCGCTGACCCCCATGGCTCAGCTGACCTTTAACTCCTCCTTCGACGCAACCAAGCTGTTGGCGATGAGAAAGTCTCTGAAGGCGGCAGGCGAGAAGATGGGTCTTGCCAATATTACCCTCAACGATATGATTCTCTTTGCCGTATCCCGCGTGATTCTCAAGCACAAGGGCGCAAACGCGCACATGCTGGGTGACACCATGCGTTACTTCAACACCGTAAACATCGGTATCGCCGTTGACACCGAGCGCGGACTGATGGTTCCCACCGTATTCGGCGCGGAGAAGATGTCCCTGAACGAGCTGTCACTTCAGGCGAAGAGCGTGATCACCGCCGCACAGAGCGGAACGATCAACCCCGATTACCTGAAGGGCGCGACCTTTACGGTTTCCAACCTGGGCTCGCTGGGTATTGAGTCCTTTACTCCCATCGTGAACCCGCCTCAGACCTGCATCCTCGGTGTTGACTGCGTAACCAAGCGCATCAAAGAGGTGAACGGTGAGGACGTGATCTATCCTTCCATGGGTCTCTCCCTGACGGTAGACCACAGAGCGCTGGATGGCGCGGATGCCGCGAGAATCCTCAAGGATATCGGCTTTGCGCTGGAAAACATTGATCTCTTGATGGCAAAATAAGCTCTACGGAGGAAACGATACTTATGTATGATCTGATTATTTTAGGTGGCGGCCCTGCAGGCTACAACGCCGCAGAGAGAGCGGGCCACGCGGGTCTGAAGACTCTGGTGATCGAGGAAAGAGCGCTTGGTGGCGTTTGCCTGAATGAGGGCTGTATCCCCACGAAGACCCTTCTGTATTCCGCAAAGATTTTTGACTATTCCAAGCACGGCGCAGACTACGGCGTAAAGTTCGAGTCGGCTTCCATTGTCCACGGCTTCGTGGTGGAGCGCAAGAATAAGGTTGTAAAGCAGCTGGTTTCGGGCGTAGGCGCCAAGCTGAAGAAGTCGGGTGTTGAGGTTGTCAAGGCAACCGGAACGATCAAGGAGAGAAGCGCTGAGGGCTTCGTTGTCGTCGCGGACGGCAAGGAGTACGTGGGCAAGCAGCTCCTGATCACAACCGGCTCCTCCGCAGCGCTCCCCCCCATCGACGGTCTGGCAGATTCCATCAAGTCGGGCTTTGCTCTGACGAACCGTGAGGTTCTTGACCTGAAGGAGCTTCCCAAGACCATCGTAATCGTCGGTGGCGGCGTCATCGGTCTGGAGATGGCATCTTATTTCAACTCGGTTGGCTCCAAGGTGTTTGTGGTTGAGATGATGAACCACATTGCAGGTCCTGTGGACCGCGAGATTTCTACCATGCTTCAGAAGGACTACGCGTCCCGCGGCGTGGAGTTCATTCTCGGCGCAAAGGTAACCTCCATCAAGGATCAGGCAGTTACCTACGAGAAGGACGGCAAGGTAGAAAAGCTTCCTTGCGACTATGCGCTGGTATCCATCGGACGTCGTCCGAGAACTCAGGGACTTGGATGTGAGAACATCGGTCTGAAGCTGGAGAGAGGCGCAATCGTGACCAACGAATACGGTAAGACCAACGTTCCCGGCGTATGGGCGGCAGGTGACGTCAACGGCAAGTCCATGCTGGCGCACACCGCGTACCGCGAGGGCGAGGTTTGTATCAACAACATTCTCGGTAAGAAGGACCGTGTGAACTACAATGCCATTCCTTCGGTTATCTATACCAATCCCGAGGTTGCCTCGGTGGGTGAGACCACTGAGACGGTGAAGGAGAAGGGACTGGACGCATCGGTTCAGACCGTGACGCTCAAGTATAGCGGACGTTATATCGCAGAGAACGAGCACGGAAACGGAATCCTGAAGATCATTACCGACAATAAGCACCACAACATCATCGGTCTGCACATGATCGGAAGCTATGCGTCCGAGATTATCTACGGCGCGGCAATGATGGTAGAGACCGAAATGCGCGTTGCTGATATTCAAAAGCTGGTATTCCCGCACCCCACCGTATGTGAGGTCATTCGGGAAGCAATGTTCCTGTAATTCAAACCGTAAAATTTTAAAGCAAGGAGAAATATATCATGCCTAAGAGTCAATACGTAGATCCCGGCAAAGCGTTTGATGCCGGCTACATCCATTTTGAAGACATTCCCGTATGTCAGTACAACAAGACCCTCAAGGAAGAGCTGAAGATCTACTCCAAGGAAGATATGATGCGTATCTACCGCGATATGGCAATCATCCGTGAGTTTGAGACCATGCTCAACGAGGTTAAGGTTAAGAGCGAGTACAACGGCGTTGCTTATAACAACCCCGGTCCCGCACACCTTTCCATCGGTCAGGAGGCGTCGGCTGTCGGTGAGGCTTACTGCCTTGACATCAACGACTTTTCCTTCGGTTCTCACCGTAGCCACGGCGGGGTCCTCGCAAAGGGGCTTTCCTCGATCCACAAGCTGGATGACGCGGAGCTTTACGACATCATGAAGGAGTTCCTCGACGGCTCGGTTCTCGCAGTCGTTGAGAAGCACATGAACGCAGGCGGCAACGTGAAGGAGCTGGCAATCAACTTCCTGCTCTACGGCGCTCTCGCCGAGGTCTTTGCCCGTAAGACCGGCTTTAACCGCGGTCTTGGCGGATCGATGCACGCCTTCTTTATCCCCTTCGGTCTGATGCCCAACAACGCGATCGTTGGCGCGTCCGCTCCCATCGCTCTCGGCGCGGCTCTCTACAAGAGATCCAACCACAAGCCCGGTATCGTTATCTCCAACTGCGGAGACGGTGCTACGGGTCGCGGACCTGTGCTTGAGGCTCTGAATTTCGCTTCCATGGACCAGATCACCAAGCTCTGGGGTATGGACGGCAAATTCAGCGACGGCGGCATGCCCATTCTCTTTAACGTATTCAACAACCACTACGGTATGGGCGGACAGACCCGCGGCGAGACCATGGGCTTTGATATGGTCGCTCGTCTGGGTGCCGGCTTCAATCCTCAGCAGATGCACGCAGAGCGTGTCAACGGTTACGATCCTCTGGCAGTGATCGGCGCCGTGTCCCGCAAGAAGCAGCTCCTGCTCGAGGGCAAGGGTCCCGCGCTTCTGGACGTTGTTACCTACCGTGTATCGGGTCACTCTCCCTCCGACTCCTCTACCTACCGTACCCAGGAGGAGATCGACGCTTGGAAGGCAGCCGATCCGATCGCAGCGTTCAAGACCAAGCTGATCCTTGGCGGCGTTGCGACCGAGAACGAGTTCGCTACCCTGCACGAGCAGATCACCGCTCGCATGACCGAGATCATGAAGCTGGCGATCAACGATGAGATCTCGCCTCGCATGGATCTCGGCAAGGAGCCCGACGCAATCTCCTCGATCATGTTCTCCAATCAGAATGTTCCCAGTATGGATCCTTCCCGTGAGGCTGAGATGCTCATGCCCAAGGAGGAG
>JAZORA010000068.1:0-3062 GCA_045656365.1 Eubacteriales bacterium
CACCCCGAAATGTGGTCAATATTCAATTTTTTCGTACAACCGCGCTTAATATTATAACAGAATTTCCCTTCCCTGTCAAGAGGAAACCAAAAAGAAAACGGGCTATTGCAAGCAATAGCCCGTTGATTTTTTATTCGCTCTTTTTCTTCTTTGCTCTTGCCTTGGTTGCCGCAACCACGATTCCAGAAAGCACTACCAATGCAATCACGTTGGGAATGACCATGATGTTATTGAACATATCTGCCAGCTCCCATACCAGATCGTTGGGGAACAGGGTTCCAAGGAAGATAAATCCGATGGCAAGCACCGAATATACCACGGTCGCCTTCTTACCAAACAGATACTGAACGTTCTGCTTACCGAAGAAGTTCCAGCTGATGATGGTTGTAAAGGCGAAGAACGTCAAGCAAACCGCTACCAGAATGTTACCCAGGGTTTGGTTACCAAAAGCAGTTCCCACTGCCGTCTGCATCAGATTTGCCTTGGTCAGGGTCGTTGCCGCCAAGCCCTCTGCCGTACCAAGAGGTCCATTACCCGCATACAAGGTAGAGATTACCACCAGCGCCGTAATGGTCAGAACCACGAAGGTATCGATAAACACACCGATCATGGCTACGACACCCTGATCGTGAGGCTTCTCCACGTTTGCCTGTGCGTGTGCGTGAGGAGTCGAACCCATACCTGCCTCGTTAGAGAACAGACCGCGCTTTACGCCCTGGCTGATCGCAGCCTTGATTGCCGCACCAAACGCACCGCCGATAAGCGCCTGAGGAACAAACGCGTACTTAAAGATCATACCGAATGCCTCAGGAACCGCCTTAAAGTTAATACCAAGGATCACCAGACCCATGACGATATAGATCACCGCCATCAAGGGAACGATCTTCTCAGCAACCGCCGCGATACGCTGAATACCACCGATAAAGATGAACGCGCAAATGGCTGCCAAAATCAGACCCACAACCCACATGGGAATATGGAACGCCGTATTGGTCGCTTCTGCGATGGAGTTGGACTGAACCATCGAGCCCATAAAACCAAGTGCCAAGGTAATCGCTACGGCAAAGAATACCGCCAGGAATTTGCCAAATTTATTGTTGAAGGCGCGCTTGATGTAGTAAACGGGTCCGCCGAGAACCGAGCCGTCCTCCTGGACCACGCGGGTCTCCTGCGCCAAAACTGCCTCGGCGTAGATGGTTGCCATACCGAAGAAGGCAATGATCCACATCCAGAAGATCGCGCCGGGACCACCCACGAGAATTGCGCCGCATGCTCCGACGATGTTACCCGTACCTACCTGCGCCGCGATTGCGGTAGCCAACGCCTGGAAGGAAGAAAGACCGCCCTTATTCTTTCCACCCTTCAGCGACAGATTTCCAAACACCTTTCTCATACCCTCACCAAAGCAGCGAACCTGCACGAAGCGGGTACGAATGGAATAAAAAAGTCCCGTTCCTACCAAAAGGAAAATCAAAATGTAGTCCGAAAGATACTTGTTGATATTCTGCACGATCGGGAGCAGAAAATCGGTGATTTGTTGCATAATGCCCTCCTTGCCTCACGGCGATTTAAATTTTTAAATAAAAAAACCACTGAAGAAACTTCAGTGGCTCTAAAGAAAAAGCAAATACAATATCACTACAATCTATACGATCAAAAAATGATATTTCTCTGTCCTTTTGCCTGAGAGATTGGGCGACGTTTTCGTCGCTTTGCACCTTCGGCACTCTTACGAGATTCTCCAGAGCCCCTCCGCCTTCAGTCTGCACCGCACTCGGACATTCTGAAAGCTTCAACGGTTTTATATTTTATTGTTTATATTTTACCACAAAATCCAACACAATTCAACATGGATATTTCACAAAGAATCCATATCTTTGATCGTGAATTTCGTCATAATGAACAAAACAGAAATTAAAGACCCGATCTCCAGATTTTTTCGGTTTCATCCCGCGTATCGGGTACGTTTTTGGCAAACTCCTTCGGCGTCATTCCCACGTGCTTTTTGAAGAAGGAATAAAAATAGATGTCGTTATCAAAACCGCATTTTTGCGCGATCTGCTTGATGGTCATTTTGGTATCTCGCAAATAATTCTTCGCCAGATTGATTCTCGCTGCGCTGATAAAATCGCCAACGTTCATCTTAATATACTTTCTAAAATCCCGACAAAGCTTATCACGGCTTACGAAAAATTCCTCTGCCACCTCGGGAATCAGGAGATTCTTGTCCAGATTTTTTACAAGATAGAGCATGACCTCGGAGATATAGTTTTTCTGGCTGACACGTGTGGCGGGCGTTCCCTGCCGAACATATTCCTCCAGCAAATTCACGATTGCCGCCGAAAGAAGCTGTTGCTTCAGGTCGATATGAACAGTCGCCTTCGGTCTGCCCGTAAAGCGAACCATCTCCCTGACGATGGCAGAAAGGTGATCGGTACACTCACTCAAGTCAATGATGGTTGCATGAGAGTCCCCGAGAATCGAACGGATCGGCAAAAGCTCATCTCCAAAGCGACGAAGAAAGCTTTCGTCGAAATAGAGGGTATATCCATTGACCGTCTTTTGATCGGGCTCTAAATTTTCCAGGAAGTAAGTCAGGTGCATCGAGTTGGGTGCCGCCACGATTGCCAAGGGATGCTCGGTCACCAGCACTCTTCCGTTGATGATCGTTGAGCATTTTACTTTTTCGAAGCAAAGAAAGACCTCATACTGGGGGTGTACGTGAAACAACGTCACGTCCTGATTGGCAGCTACCGCCCGCGGACCGTATTCCAAAACCGGATCTTGACCGTAATCACAATAAACCATTTCTGCGCTTCCTTTCTCTTCTGATTTGCATAATTGCATATCGCAACTTGCACAATATAATATATATTATCAAAAATTCCCCCAAAAGTCAAGTATTTTTTGCATTTTTTGAAACAACAAAATTTATTTTATTTTTCAAGGGAAAAGAAATAAAACACAAGGCGGAAGCCATTGCTTCCGCCTTGTATTTTTAGGTTTTGGTTAGATCTTCTCTTTAACCTTGGATGCCTTACCAACTCTGTCACGCAGATAGT
>JAZORA010000069.1:0-10729 GCA_045656365.1 Eubacteriales bacterium
ATCGACGCTGCATTTATCGTAGCAGGTCCTCCCACGCCCGCAATCACCGAGCTGTTCACCGCCAGCACCGCTTACCTCGTTCCCATTGATGGCGCGGTTGCAGAAAAGCTGATGAGCGATTGTCCCTACTACACGAAGCACGTGGTTCCTGCTGAGACCTATAAGGGACAGACTGCTGACATTGAGACGGTAACGGTAAAGGCAACCCTGATCGTCAGCACTTCCGCTTCCGAGGAGGATGTTTACAATCTGACCAAGGCAATTTTCGAGAACGTCGAGGCAATTACCGCGGCTCACGCAAAGGGAGCAGAGCTTTCTCTTGAGAATGCTACCAGCGGTATGACCGCTCCCTTCCATGCAGGCGCTGCAAAGTATTTTGCTGAAAAGGGAATCACTGTAGAAACCAAGTGAGTTTCGAAAGATCCTTGCAACTGCGACTGCGGCGAATGATCGCCGCAGTCGGGTTGCTTTTTCTTACCTCTGTTAATTCTTTTTGAAAGGTATTATTTATGGCTTTTTTTAAGAAAAAGAAGTCGACGGTGGAAGCTGAGCCGATGGATCTGGACTCAATCATGAAAAAATATGATAAGGAGTCCACGACCCGTGTTTGGGAAGGCGTTCCCAAGATCGTCGTAACTTCTATCCTTGCACTCTTTTCCGTGCTTTGCATTTACGTGACCTTTTTTGCCACCTGGCTGGATGAGCTGCGCTTGACCACCTTTATGGCGTATATCGTCCTGATCGGATATATCGTCTTTCCCGCCAAGAAGGGTGTGCAAAAGAAGAATCACATGCCCTGGTACGATATCGTTCTGATGCTTCTTGGCTCGGGAGCATTCTTATATTTTGCATTCAACGCAAACGCAATCGTTGCTCGCTATAACATTACGGTGATCGAGGTGATTATCGGACTGGTTGGAATCCTTTGTCTTGCTGAGCTTTGCCGCCGTAGCGTGGGACTCCCCATTCTCTGTGTGGCGGGAGCACTATTGATTTACGCGCTGATTTGGGGTATGCACAATCCCGATTTCTTTGCGCGAATCACCGAAAGCGTACGAATCCTGTTTTACTCTAAGGAAGGTGTTCTTTCGACTCCCGTAAACGTTTGCTCCAAATACATCGTCATGTTTATCATATTCGGCGCCTTTCTTGAGAGAACCGGCGTAGCGGATTTCTTTATTCAGATTGCCAATGCTCTGGTTGGACGTTTTTCGGGCGGTCCTGCCAAGGTTGCGGTGGTTGCTTCCGCCATGGAGGGAATGGTGTCGGGCTCTTCGGTTGCCAACACGGTGGGATCGGGTGCTGTAACCATCCCCCTTATGAAAAAGACGGGGTACAAGCCCGAATTTGCCGCCGCAGCAGAGGCGTCTGCCTCCACCGGCGGACAGATCATGCCTCCCATTATGGGTGCGGCTGCCTTCCTGATGGCAGAGACGGTTGGCGTTCCCTATTCCAATATTGTTCTTCGTGCAATCCTTCCCGCTCTCCTTTATTTTGCGGGCGTTTTCATCACCGTTCACCTTGAAGCGAAAAAAGAGGGCTTGCGCGGTCTGACCAAGGAGGAGCTTCCTCGTCTGCTCCCGCTTCTGAAGAAGTCCTATCTGCTTCTTCCTCTGATCGTACTCATTTATCTGGTGGGTACCAGCACGCGTTCGATCGCTTATGCGGCAGTCATCGCCATCGGTGTTTCCATTGTGGTGAGCCTGTTTAACAAGGAAAACAGAATCACGCCTAAGCGGATCTGGGAAGCCTTGGCGGCAGGAGCGCAGGGAATGGTTACCGTTGCGGTGGCTTGCGGAATCGCGGGTATCGTTGCGGGACTGATCAGTGTGACGGGTCTTGCCTACATGCTCTTTAACGGCATCGTGGCATTCGCGGGCAATCATCTGATCATCGCGCTGTTCCTGACCATGCTTTGCTGTATCGTTCTCGGAATGGGCGTTCCCACCACGGCGAACTATTGTATTATGGCTGCCACCTGCGCACCGATTCTGGTGCAGATGGGCGTACCCATGCTGGCGGCGCACTTCTTTGTATTCTACTTCGGTATCGTAGCCGACCTGACGCCTCCCGTTGCGTTGGCGGCGTACGCAGGCGCGGCGATCGCTCAGGCAAACCCCATGAAGACGGCGATTACGGCGACGAAGCTTGCCATTGGCGCATTTATCGTACCGTACGTGTTTGCCCTGAATCCCGCCATGCTCTTTATTGGAACCAGCGGCGTGTTCGAGGTCGTATTGATCATCGTTTCTTCCTTGATCGGTATTTTTGCCGTATCCGCAGCCCTCGAGGGGTACATCATTGATCACATGCCTTGGTATCAGCGATTGATCAGCATTTGCGGCGGTCTTTTGTTGATCTATCCCGGCATCGTAACCGACGCGATCGGACTTTCTCTGGTTTCCGTCGTGATTCTGCTCCAGATCGTTACGAAGCGGAAAAAAATGAAGGCTGTTAACGTTTAAAAATAAAAAGAACACAGACCATCGGTCTGTGTTCTTTTTTTATTTACGTATCTACCTCGGCGGGGATGTCCTTGGAGATCTCCACCAAGATTTTTTCGTAAATTCTGCGAAGCTCCGAGTCGTTCTCCGCACCGATGACGTACATGTGTTCGTCAACGGTCAGTACGATGCAGGGAGCAACCTTCGTGTAGGTGTATCTGGTATACGTGCCAAATTCCTCGTTCTCGAAGAGTCCCAGCAAAAGCTTTGCTGAGCTAAACCCGTTGATTCGATTTCCGTCTACACCCGACTCGCGGTATTCTACCGAGTCAATATCCTCATATTTCAATGTCAGATCGCTCCAAACACTCGCCTTGACGGTGATCGAGGTGTCGTCAAGGGTGGTCTCCAAGCTGCCCGTAAACATCACAAGGGGCAAAAAGATTGCCAAAAGGGTTATGAGGATCACGGTCACAATCATTGCAGCCTTTTTGTTCTTAACCAGCTCTCCGTAGCCCTCCTTGTAGTCCTCCTTGGTTGCTCTACCATCGGCGAGCTGCTTCTTGTAGAATCGGTAGGAGTAGAGGATCGGCAGAAGGGCAACCATCAGAATGATGCCGAAGGCGATCCAGGGGAATACGGTGGAGGGTAGGGGAATTGCCAGAAGGCAGAAAAATCCCGTGGCAACGTAGACCTTGCCCGCGAAGCGGTGCGTTGCGCTCCAGTTCTCGTCGTTGGCGAGCGTCCATTTGATCTTAATGCCGATGGCCACGTTCCGCGTAGTCTTGGGCAGATAATTGCCGATGAAAATCAAGGCGACGGCGATGGTCAGAAGTACGAAAGCAAAGATGTTTGAGGTGTATCCAAGTGCCGTGGAAAAGGTAATACCACAGCTTGTCAGCGAGACTACGGGAATGATCCAGAAGATCAGTCCCGTCACCTTTTTGGTCTGCTTGCCGTTCTTATCAAGTACGGCGGTGAGAATCAGACAGAGCCAATGGAGCGCCAAGAGAATGACGGGGAGCACGAAGAAGAAAAGTGACGAGCTCATAAAGCCATCTGCATTTCCGTCCAGTCCCCAATGCGTGGCGATCTCTTCGGGCAAAAGGTTTTTGCCGAATACGCCCAAAAGAGCAGGGAGCAGAATTAAGATCGACGATAGAATCAGTTTCAGCTTATTGTTTTTGATCATTTGACACATCTCCTTTCAGATCGGTGAGCCAAAGCAGGATTTCTTCCAGAACCGATGCGTTCAACTCGTAATAGATAAATTTGCCCTCTCGCTTGTCGCGGATCAGGTCGGCGTCCTTCAGGATCGAAAGATGTCTTGAAATGGATGCGCCTGTTACCTCAAAGCGATCAACGATCTCTCCCGCAGACATTCTGCCCTCCTTCAAAAGATTCAGAATTTCTCTGCGAATGGGATCGGATAGGGCTTTCATGGTGTGTTGTAGTCCCATAGAAATCTCCCTTATTTAACATTTAACCTAATTGTTAAGTATAGTGTACCAGAGTAAAAATCATTTGTCAAGAGGGAAAATAAAAAATAGGGAGACTTGGCATAATTATTTTTTGAAAAACTATTGCAATTCTTGAATAACTATGGTATAATCACCATATAATATAGTATTGATAACTACATGATAAGGAGATAGATAATGACAAGGATTCCGTTGAGAGAAAGAAAGCTGCCCTCTTATACCAAGGGCGAGGAAATTTTTAACATGGTGACCCATATCGTTGGGGGAGGGATCGGCGTTGCTGTATTGGCGCTTTGCGTCCTGATTTCCGCCCTGAGGGGAAGCATTGCGGGGATTCTTTGCGGAACGGCGTTCGGCGTGTCCATGATCCTGCTTTACACCATGTCCAGCATTTACCACGGACTCCATGCGGGCACGGCGAAAAAGGTGTTTCAGATCATGGATCACTGTACCATCTACTTTTTGATCGCGGGTACGTACACCCCCATTCTCGTTTGTTGCATGGCGCCCACGTATCCCGTGGAGGCTTGGATCACCTTCGGCGTAGTCTGGGGACTGACGGCACTTGCCACTACACTGACCGCTATTGACCTGAGAAAATACAGAATTTTTAGCATGATCTGCTACGTGGGCATGGGCTGGTCGATCCTCTTCAGTATTCGACAGGCCTATGAATGCCTCGGGTTTGGCGGCTTTGCCACTGTGCTTGGCGGCGGACTTTTCTATACCTTCGGCGTACTCTTTTACGCCCTCGGCTCGAAGAAAAAGTATTTTCACTCGATCTTCCACCTGTTCGTCCTGATGGGAAGCATTTGTCACGCCCTCTGCGTGATCCTTTGGGCGATTTAAAATAATGTCGTCGGTATGTCAAATGATGCGTCGCCTTACGGCGACATGATGTTTTTCGCTTCGCTCAAAATGATGTTGCGCCACTCCGTGCCGCAATGATGCGATGTTTGCCCCAATGTGCCGAAGGCAAACATCATTAAAAAACGCACTTTTGTCTACCGACAAAGGTGCGTTTTTTGTTGGCTGGGATGGCCGGATTTGAACCGACGAGTGCCAGAGTCAAAGTCTGGTGCCTTACCGCTTGGCGACATCCCAATATTCAATTAACCAAATGGCATTATACCATATTTCCCGTTCAGTGTCAAGAGATTTTTCACATTTCGGGGCAAGGATAAAAAGCAGCCTCCCACAAGGAAGCTGCTTTTTATAACACTCAGAATACCGAGTGGACTCGATTCATTCGAGAATCACCGAGAACGATTACGCTCTGTTGATTTTGCCGGAACGCAGGCAACGGGAGCAAACCGCAACGGTCTTGGGTGTACCGTCAACAATTGCCTTTACCTTGCGAATATTGGGCTTCCAGGTTCTGTTGGTCTTACGGTTAGAGTGGGAAACTGCCTGTCCGAAAACAACGCCCTTTCCGCAAATGCTGCATTTTGCCATATTGACACCTCCTTCATGCGCCGATGCGCATCTATCACAATGTTTGATTATGATTCATTTTTATGCTTTTTCATAGCAAACTCATAGAACATTTGCTATTATATCATATCTCGAAACAAATTGCAAGAGTTTTTTTCTTTTTTTTAGAAAAAATTTTCTTTTTTAGGTTGGGTCAGTCAAACCAACTGACCAAAACAGCGTGTACCGTCTGTGTCGGTCAGCCGCACCTGACGGATTTCTCCGTGGAGCGGCTCGTTCGAGGGAATGGCAACCTCCAAAAAATCGGCGGTGTGACCGTACGCATAGCCGTCCTCAAAGGACTCAAACAGTACCTCGCGCAAGGGAGACGAAGAGACGATCTCCTCAAGGATCTCCTGACGGATCTCCGTGACCACCGCCTCCAGCTCATGAAGCCGCTTTCGCTTTACCTCTGCGGGAACTTGGTTTGGCATGTCGGCGGCGGGGGTTCCGCGCCGCTTGGAGTAGGGGAAAATATGAACCATCAAAAAGCGTGCCTCACGGACAAAGCGCACCGTTTCCTGAAAATCCTCCTCGGTCTCGGAGGGAAAGCCCACGATCACGTCGGTGGTGAACTGCACCGAGGGGATCTTCTCTCGCAAAAGACGAATGGCGGAGAGCGCCATCTCCCGATTGTACTTCCGCTTCATGAGGGCGAGAATGCGACTGCTTCCGCTTTGGAGTGACAGGTGAAAATGGGGGGTGAGAGAGGCAAGGGGGGCGATTGCTTCTACAAAGGGCGGACGGATCAGAGAGGGGTCAAGAGATCCGAGGCGAACCCGACCGATCCCCTCGATTTCATTGACCTGACGGAGCAGCTCTCCCAGATTGACTCCCTCAAGATCCTTGCCGTAGGACGCCGTTTCAATGCCCGTCAGCACCACCTCGCGGCAGCCGTTTTTCGTTAGCTCCGTTACCTCAGAGAGTACGTCCTCGGGCGCCTTGGAGCGGATTTTTCCGCGGGCAGAGGGGATGATGCAATAGGTACAACGGCTCTCACAGCCGTCCTCGATCTTGACGTAGGCGCGGGTTCTTCCAAAGGAGGCGATTCGCATAGGCTCAAAGGGGGCACGTTCGATGTCGCCCACCGATACCACGGTCTCCTCTTGCTTCGTGCCTTCCTCCAAAAGACGCAAAACCTCGGCGGCGGCGCGTAGCTTTTCGGTGTTTCCAATGACCGCGTCCACTCCATCCATGTTGGAAAGGGAATCGGGAGCACATTGGGCAAGACACCCTGTGACCACAATATGGGCGTCGGGATTCTTCTTTATGGCACGACGAATAAACTGCCTTGCCTTTCGGTCGGACTCGGCAGTTACCGTACAGGTATTGATGATATAGGCATCGCAGATCTTGGAGGGAGGGAGGATTCGTACGCCTCCTCGCTCCAGCTCCTCGGCGATTGCTTCGGATTCGTATTGGTTGACCTTACATCCCAGCGTATAGATGCCCGCGGTCGGTTGGTTTTTGCTCATGGTTTTCTCCTAAGTTCTGATAGCATCATTTTAACACGATTTTTGCCGTTTGTAAAGCCCCTCCGTGGGATAAGGACGGATTTTTCCAAGTTTTTCGGCAACTTGACTTGAAGAAAAGACGAAAATATGCTATAATAAGCTATCAAAGAAATTCCTTTGCGGCAAGTCGGCGCAAACGAAAGGAAATTACATGAGGATCATTACCGTAAATCGCAACGATGCCGATCAACGGCTGGATAAATTTCTCTCGAAGGCGGTCAAGGGACTACCAACCTCTATGATGTATAAGCTGATCCGAACCAAAAAGATCAAGGTCAATCGAAAAAGGGCGGAGGAAAAGCAGATCCTTCATGAGGGGGACGAGATTCAACTCTTTATCAGAGAGGAGTTTTTTGACTCTCCAGAAAAGGATATGGGAGCCCTTGGACGCATCAAGCCCAAATTGAATATCGTGTATGAGGATGAGAACATTCTCCTTCTGAACAAGCGCCCGGGTGTGTTGGTTCACGAGGACACGGCGGCGTCCGAAAACACCCTGATCATGCACGTAAAGGCGTATCTTTACCAAAAGGGCGAATACGATCCCGATCGGGAGCAGTCCTTTGCCCCCGCGCTCTGCAATCGGATCGACCGCAATACGGGGGGTATCGTGATCGCTGCCAAGACCGCCGAGGCGCTTCGGGTCATGAACGAAAAGATCCGTGAGAATCAGATCAGCAAATTTTATCTCTGCCTTGTGCGGGGAATTCCCAAAAAACGGGAGGCGACTCTTTACGCCTATCTGCGAAAGAATAGCGCGGACAATATGGTAGAGGTAAGAGAAGCGCCGTTCCCCGGCGCCAAAAGGATCATTACGGGATATCGGGTGCTGGAAACGCGAGGAGATCAGGCGCTTCTTGAGGTGGAGCTGGTGACGGGTCGAACCCATCAGATCCGCGCCCAGATGGCGGCGATCGGTCACCCTCTGGTTGGAGACGGAAAATACGGGGTGAACCGCAACGAGAAGCGGGAAGGCTACAAATATCAGGCGCTCTACGCCTACCGTCTGCAGTTTGAGCGAACCGAGGAGGAGAACGCCCTCTCGTATCTTGAGGGAAAAAGCTTTTCCTTGGATCGGGGAGAGATCTGGTTTTTAAACGACAATCAAACCCATTCGGGGCATTTTTAAACATTCAATGAATGAGAAAGGAGACGAGATGGTTCTGACCGAGAGAAAATTTATGCGCTATTTGTTGCTTCTGGCAGGCGGCTTATTGACGGGGCTGACGTTGATTTTTCCCGATGTTGGATTTCTTGAGTGGCTGACTCTCGTCCCTGTCGGCATCTTCCTTCTGGAGGTGGCGAGTGATTCTTCTGTTCGGCTTCGTCGGCTTTACGGCTACGGACTTTTCTTCTTTTATTGTTTTTATCTGACCACCTTTCATTGGTTCGTCAATCTGTATCCTCTGGACTTTATTGACGGCATGACACGGGGCGGGGCACTGGCAGTGGTTCTCGTTTCGTGGCTGGGGCTTTCTCTGCTTCAGGCGTTGATGGGCGGTGTTTCCTTTGTGGTCATTGGTGTGCTCTTCCGTGGAAGATTCGCGGTGCGCTATCCCGTGCTTCGTCCGATCTTGGCGGCGGGGGTGTGGGCGGTCTACGAGTGGACACAGACCCTCGGCTGGTGGGGCGTTCCTTGGGGCCGGCTTCCTCTCGGACAGAGGAGCGATCTTGTTGGGCTGCAGACAGCCTCTTGGTTCGGTTCGTATTTTGTGACCTTTCTTCTGGTGGCAGTCAATCTTCTCCTTGCCTTTGTGTTGCTTTCCGTACGCAAGGAATCGAGAGAGGCGTGGAAGCGCGGAGCGGTCAGGGTGGCTTGCCTTCTTACAGTCGGACTTTTAGCGTTTCAGTACGGTGCGGGCACGATCCTTTGGGCGACTTCTCCCCGTGGCGGAGAAACTGTGACCGTAGCGGCAATTCAGGGGAATGTTTCTTCCAATGAAAAATGGAGTATTCATAGCACGGAGCGAACCAAGGAAATTTATCGGAAATATACACTGAAGGCGGCAGAGGAGGGGGCACAGATCGTGCTTTGGCCCGAAACGGCGCTCCCCTACTTGGTGCGCGGCGGCAACGGTCTTTATTACTTTTTGTCGGATCTCGCACAGGAGGCGAACGTTACCATTTTGGTGGGCGCATTTTCGGAGGGCGAGGGCGGGGAATATAACTCACTTCTTTGCTTTACGCCCGATGGCAGAATGCGCGATGAGGTGTATTCCAAGCGTCGGCTCGTGCCCTTTGGAGAGTTCGTTCCCATGCGGGGCTTGATCGAAACTCTGATTCCCCCCTTGGCAGAGCTTGTCATGAGCGGGGAGGACGTTCCCGCGGGAGAGGGCGCAAATCTCTTTTATTTGGAGGAGGGGACGGTCGGCTCCCTGATCTGCTTCGACTCGATCTATGAGGAGCTGACGCGAGAGAGCGTGCGTGAGGGGGCGGAGCTGATCTGTCTTTCCACCAATGACTCCTGGTTTACCGATTCGGCGGCGCTTTATATGCACAATGGTCAGGCGCAGCTCCGTGCCATCGAGAGCGGTCGCTATATCGTCCGCTCGGCAAATACGGGAATTTCTACCGTGATTTCCGACCGTGGCGAGGTTCTTGCAGAGCTTGCGCCTCTCGTGGACGGAATGCTTGTGGAGGAAATCCCCTTGCGAAGTCATACGACCCTGTATATGCGGATCGGTAATCTGTTCGTTTACCTTTGGCTCTGTGTTATTCTTGCGTTCTTGGGGGTGGAAGCGTTCCTTTATGGGAGACGGCGGAGTTTCATGAAAAAGGAAGCACGATCTCTTGACAATTCAAGTGAAATATGATATAATAATCTTGTGATTCAGCATCAAAAAGATCTTTTTAGGAGGACAAAAACATGAAAAAAACCATGAGAATTCTTTCGGTTATTATGGCCGTTCTGATGCTTTGCCTGGCTCTCGCATCTTGCGGAAAGAAGCTGTCGGGTAAGTATAGCGCCGACGTGCTTGGCACGGGCACGACCCTGACCTTTAAGGGATCCGACGTTAAGATCGCGATTACCGTTTTGGGTAACGAGGTTGCTTCCACCGACGCGACCTACAAGATCAAGGACGATAAGATCTCCTTTGACGTAGTCGACGAGGAAGAGATCGAGAATACGTTGGCGAAGAAGGTGATCTCCGCTCTGGAAGAAGAGGTTGCTTTTGAAGAGGGCGATGATTACATTAAAATCGGTAACGTAAAGTACGAGAAGGTTGACTGATCGGAACGATATAATTGGGGCGTCTGCTTGGCAGACGCCCACGTTTTTTCTTTTTCAGGAAAAATTATCAAATTCGGGGAATAGACTCTTGCATTCGTCGGCTTGACATGGTATAATAAATATGTATGTTCGCGACCTTTGTCGAATATCAATCTAAGAAAGTAGGTATTACTATGTTTCAGAAAGCAAAGTGGATCTATACGGAAGGGATCGGCGAGAGCGCATGCCCGATCTTCCGTAAAAGCTTTACGGTAGACGCTGCCGTATGCTCTGCCAAGGTGCGCGCAACCGCCTTTGGTATGTATAATCTTTACATAAACGGAACGAGAGTGGGCGACGCCCTCTTCGCTCCCGGCTTTACCAGCTACCCGAACCGCGTACAGGTTCAGGAATACGATGTGTCGAGCCTTCTCGTAGCGGGAGAAAACCGCGTAGAGCTGCTCGCCGGCAACGGTTGGGCGGTTGGCTTCCTTGGAAGAGGAAATACCAATCACTTCTTCTCGGAGCACATCAGCGTTCGTGCCGAGCTTACGATGACCTTGGCAGATGGTGCCAAGACGGTGGTTGCTACCGACGATACGTGGG
>JAZORA010000070.1:0-2642 GCA_045656365.1 Eubacteriales bacterium
CTTGGTTTCGATCAACCAGAACAGTATTCCTTACTTTGTAGTATTCCTTGTTCTCTTGGTAGCGTTCGCTTACTTCTACGTTGCGATTTCCTTTAATCCCGTTGAAGTTGCAAACAACATCAAGAACAACGGTGGTGCTATCCCCGGTATTCGTTCGGGCAGACCTACCGTTGAGTTCATCAAGAAGGTTCTTAACAGAGTAACTCTTCTCGGTGCACTCTTGGTTGCAGTTATCGCATGCGTTCCTATGCTCGCAAGCCTTATCTGCACACCCTTCGCGTACGCATGGCCCTCGTCGCTCTTCGCAGGCGCTTTCTGGACAATCGGTAGCTTTATAGCTTTCGGTGGATCTTCTTTGATGATCGTAGTTGGCGTTGCACTTGAGACGACTCGTGAGCTTGAGGCGCAGATGTCCCTTAGAAATTATAAGGGATTCCTTGATTGATCTCGATAAAATCCTTTGGAGGAAAGATATGAATTTAATTCTTATGGGCGCTCCCGGCGCGGGAAAAGGCACGCAATCGGCAAAAATTTCGGAAAAGTGGAATATACCCGCTGTTTCTACCGGCGATATGCTTCGTGCCGCAGTAAAGGAAGGTACGGAAATGGGCGTTAAGGCTAAGTCCTTTATGGATGCAGGTCAGCTCGTTCCCGATGAAGTAGTTATCGGAATCATAAAAGATTATTTGTCTTCGGACAAATGCAAGAACGGATTTATTCTTGATGGTTTCCCCCGTTCGATTCCTCAGGCTGAGGCATTGGACGCAATGGGAGTCAAGATCGATGCGGTTCTCAGCATCGAGGTCGCGGATGAAAAGATCGTAGAGAGAATGAGTGGACGCAGAATCTGCTCCTCTTGCGGCGCATCTTACCACGTTGCCTACAAGGCCCCCAAGGTCGAAGGCATCTGTGATAGCTGCGGATCGGCTCTGTATATCAGAGACGACGATGCGGCAGAAACCGTGCTGAAGCGTTTGACTACCTATCATAACACAACCGAGCCGCTGAAGGATTACTATGCGGCAAAGGGTCTCTTGATTTGCGTCGAGGGAAGAGAAAAGGTGGAGGACACAACGGCAGACGTCATGAACGCGCTTTCCAGATTTGAGGCGTGAGCATGATCCAACTAAAAAATTCTGCTCAGATTTCCATGATGATGGAAGCAGGACGCATCACGGGCGAGGCTTTGCTCGTCGCCCGTGAGCACGTCCGCGAAGGTGTTAGCACGAAAGAGCTGGATACCTTGATCCGCAACTACATTGAAAAGTGCGGCGCGAAGCCTTCCTTCCTCGGATACGGAGGATTTCCGGGATCGGCGTGCATCAGCATCAACGATGAGGTGATTCACGGCATTCCCTCAAAGAATCGGATTCTCAAGGAGGGAGATCTCGTCAAGATCGACGTGGGCGCGTTTTATAAGGGATTTCATGGCGATAGCGCCAGAACGATTCCCGTGGGACGTGTCAGCGACGAGGCGATGAGACTCGCAGAGGTAACGCGACAAAGCTTCTTCGAGGGGGTTGCCGCCCTGAAGGTTGGCAATCGGATCGGAGACGTGGGTAGCGCAATTCAAGGCTGTGTGGAAAAGAACGGCTTTTCGGTGGTACGCCGATATATCGGACATGGAATCGGACATGAGCTTCACGAATCTCCCGACGTTCCCAACTTTGGAACGGCAGGAAGAGGAACACGACTGTGCGCCGGAATGGCACTTGCAATCGAACCGATGGTAAACGTCGGCTCGGAGGAGGTGTACGAGTTGGCAGATGGCTGGACCGTGAAAACACGGGATCGGAGCCTGTCGGCTCACTACGAGAATACGGTCGCGCTGACCTCGGACGGCGTGGTGATTACCACGCTGGTGGATCCGAGCTTTTAAGCGGAAGGTTGAAACAATATCACAGAACGAAGGTTTACCAAGACGGTAAACAAGCAGAGGAGGGATTATTCTGCCAAAGGATGACGTAATTGAGTTTGAAGGTACGGTCGTTGAGGCTCTGCCCAATGCAACCTTCAAGGTCAAGCTTCCCAATGAGCATATCGTAACGGCTCATATTTCGGGAAAGCTTCGTATGAACTATATTAGAATTCTGCCCGGTGACCGCGTAACCATTGAGGTGTCGGTATACGACCTCAACAAGGGACGAATCACTTGGCGTGCAAAGTAATAAAGAAAGGGTTGGTGTAATAAAATGAAGGTTAAGCCATCCGTAAAAAAGATTTGCGAAAAGTGCAAAATCATTAAGAGAAAAGGCAAAGTAATGGTTATCTGCGAGAACCCCAAGCACAAGCAGAGACAGGGCTAAGCCGAAAAATCAAACAGAAAGGTGAATAAACAGTATGGCTCGTATAGCTGGTGTTGATATTCCGAACAACAAGCGCATGGAAATTGCCCTTACCTATATTTACGGTATCGGCCGCAAGAGCTCGAACGATATTCTTGCGAAGACGGGAATTGACCCCGATAAGCGCGCAAAGGACCTTACCGAGGATGAGGTAGCAAAGCTTCGTGACGAGATCGAAAACTCCTACACCGTAGAGGGTGACCTCCGTCGTGACGTAGCACTCAACATTAAGAGAATGGTTGAGATCAACTGCTACCGCGGAATCAGACATAGAAAAGGTCTGCCCGTAAGAGGACA
>JAZORA010000071.1:0-5478 GCA_045656365.1 Eubacteriales bacterium
TAAGCGCAGTAATGCGTTCAGCTGACCGATACTAATAGACCGAGGGCTTGAACTTTCATAGTTCAACAACGTACAAATTTCTTGAGTTTCGTCTTTCTTACAACACAATCCTTTGTTCGGTTTTCTGTGGACGTATGCCACAGAGTGAATGCGCTTTTACATTCGCACCTTTAGCTCAGTTGGTAGAGCAACTGACTCTTAATCAGTGGGTCCCGGGTTCGAATCCCTGAAGGTGCACCAATAGTCAGTGTTTCTAACGCAAAGGGTCCACCCGTTCCCATTCCGAACACGGAAGTTAAGCTTTGCAGTGCCGAAAATACTTGTCTGGAGACGGACCGGAAAAATAGGTCAACGCTGACTCAAATGCGCAAGCATTTGACACTATACCTTCGGGTATAGCAAGTCGGTTATTTTAACGCAAAGGGTCCACCCGTTCCCATTCCGAACACGGAAGTTAAGCTTTGCAGTGCCGAAAATACTTGTCTGGAGACGGACCGGAAAGATAGGTCATAGCCGACATCAAGGGATATGCGAAACCGTATATCCCTTTCATATTCCTCCTTAGCTCAGTCGGTAGAGCGCATGACTGTTAATCATGATGTCGCTGGTTCAAGCCCAGCAGGGGGAGCCAGAAAAAAGCACTTGCGAAAGCAAGTGCTTTTTTCAACTCTATTCGCCTTCGGCGAGTGATATTGCTTCGCAGTGATATTTGGACTTCGTCCAAGTGATATTCGCTTCGCGAGTTTTGGAGGCGAATAGAATATAACTGCGAACGCAGTGAGCAATATCACTTTTGCGCAAGCAAAAATATCACGCTGACGCAGTCAGCATATCACTAAAACACATGAGTTGCAATTTCGTCCTATAACCACAACGAAAAGCAGATCGCATCCGCGGTCTGCTTTTCGTTTTCTTCTCTGTTGAGCTTGAGGCGTAGCAACAAGTTGCGCACTTGCGAAAGCAGTGCTTTTTTCAACGAAATAAATCTCTTACGGGATTTGTGAAATGCACTTCGTGCGTGAAATATGGCTTCGCCATGTGAAATGCGCTGCGGCGCGTGGGGGGATTTATTTCATTTCACATCGAATGCAGTGATATGTTTCACAATTTTCGCAAGAAAATTATTTCACATTCGGCAGTGCCGAACATTTCACTTGAAATAATAATGCTTTTATGTTATAATTATGTTGAGAAAGGCGGTGCGGATATTTATGACTTTTAAAGAATATTATCAAGTAATGCAAGAAGATGGCATTCTTGAGTTTATTTTTTTATACGCAGACATAGAATATTTTATTTCTGTTCAGTTTGATGAGGATAAAAAAACACATTCAGGTTATATATTATGGAAGGATGAGGAAGAGCTAAAGCGCTTTGACGATTTCGAAATACTTATTTCGTCCCCCGCATTTAATGAAAAGACGTTAGCGGAAATCTGGGATGATATTGAGATTCTTTCAATTGACGGTGATTCAGAATCCGAATTTGATCCACAAACAAAATATCTACGAGAATATGAGGATTGGCAGTGGCAATATAATTTAGGAATCAAGCGCTCTTTTTTTGCTCAAATGAAAGTAGCTTTTCTGGCATGTCTTGTGTGTGTTGGTTTGAGTGCTATATTTCCGTTGTGCGGAGTGTCTAATTGGTTTTTTACAGCTTTGGTTGCTGGAATTTCAGTTGTAACGCTGATACTGACAGGAGTCGTAATATGGCGAAATAGAATTGAGTATGGCTACTATATTTCGTCTGAAAAAATTGTTATCTATAATGGAATTGTTTGGGAAACAACGTATGAAAATATAATAGCAGTTAAATTAAAAAAATCTATACTCAAAAACACAGCAAAAACTATCAAACTATATGTCAAAAAAGGATGGAGTATCAATTATACGCTTCGCAATATTCCAGATGCAGAACGTGTTTATAATTTGATAATGGAAAACAGAAAAAATGCAAATTCATAAGAGGTTGTCATTTTGACCTCCAAACACAAACAAAAAACCACCCAATCGGGTGGTTTTTTGTTTAGCTCCCTTGTTGATCTTCGATCAACGACTTCACGGTCAACATTCACGGGCTCTTTCTTGATTGAGCTAAGCGCGAAGTCGGTAGGCGACCGAGCAAAACAATTGAGTATTGTTTTGCGACGGGAGATAACGAAAATAAGGAGTTTTGAAGCCGAGTGTAAGCGGAGCGTCGAGGCAAAAAGATTTGCCGAAATTTTTGGAGGGAGTCTTGATCAACCTGCCGTATATTGCTTTTTGATAGAAGAAATGTATTTTTGTCAAGTGAATCGCTATACAGAAAAGAGGACAGAGATTGTTTGTTTCTCTGTCCTGTTTCTATAAGGGATTCTATATTACCATTTCACGTCGATAAGACCGTTCTCATCGGCAGAAAGGGTGACTCCGTAAGGCTTGGACATTTTGCCGAGATAAGAGACGACCTTTTCGGCGTCGCAGATGCGAGGAAGTCCGATCTCGGACTTGTTTCCGTCCATCGACCCTGCCACGGGGATCAGCTTCATGGATTTCAGCTTTCCGTCGGCGTCGGTCTCCCAGAGGGGGAGAACGGTCAGGAACATTCTCGGGTCGGTCATAAGCCCCACAGTAAAGTCCTTGGAACGGGTCTTGAGGAGGTCGTGAACCGTCTCGTCCGAGCGGAGCCCGTGTCTTGAGAAAAATTCCGCGGGCGCGAGCTCGATGTTATAGAGCTGAAGGATAAAGTCGCCGAGGGAATAGAAAATGGGCGAATCACGATAGACCTCCATGGGGCGGAGCAGGTGCGGTCCGTGTCCGATGATGGCGTTCGCTCCCGCGTCAATGCACTCGTGAGCGAAGTCGATGAGGAACTGGGAGGGATTCTCCTTGGCGTCACCCGAGAGCTGATGGGAGTGAATCGAAACCATGATGTAATCGGCTTGAAGCTTTGCTTCAAAGATCTCTTTCTTGACACGCTCCATGTCGTCACGGTTGACCTCCATGACGAACTCGCACTTGTCTCCCAGCACGAATTTCAGATCTCCGAGCATCTCCTCGTTTTCCTTTGTAGGGGCGTAGTAGCCCTCCTTGATGGTGATGTTTTTGGAAACGTTAATGCCCGTTTTTTCGGCAAGCTCACGGACGAATGCCATCTCGCGATCGGTGACTCGAAGATACTTTTCAATTCTGAGACCGTTGATTCCCGCTCTGCCGGGAACGCGCCGTGTCTGCTCACCCGCCATCATATCGAGAGAAAAGTTGGTGTTGACCGAGATCAGGGCAACTCTTCCCGCGTTGGTTTCCAGATATCGGGGCTTGGATGCCTCGGCAAGGCTTCTTCCCGTGCCCGCGTGGATCATATTGGAGCTGTCCAGCACGTCCAAGGTGGAAAGGAAGCCCTCCATGGAAAAGTCGAAGGCGTGGTTGTTATTAAAGGTGGTCATGTTGAAGCCGAAGCGCTCCAGATCCTCCACCACCTTGGGGGTGGTTCGCAGATACGTACCGCCGCTTTGCTGAGCCGAAGGGCACTCGCCCTCCTCACTGAGGGTGGTTTCCAGATTGAAAAAGCTTGCGTCTGCCGATTGGATGTAAGGGCGAAGCTCGTCGTAACCCTTGAAATCCTTTTGGATTCTTCTGCCGATGATGGCGTCGCCTGCTGCAATAATTTTCATGTTCGTCTCCTTTTTCCGTTTTAGCGTGAAGCCTTGATTGCCGTTTGAATTCCGATTTCAAGTCCGGGGATGAGAGAGGATTTGATCAGATATTCCTCCCTCGTATGGGCGCCCGCGCCGATGTAAACGCCTATGGTCAGGGCGGGAATACCCAAGGAGAGGGGAATGTTACAGTCGGTGGAGCTTGAGTGGAATTCCAGCTCTTCACCGGTTACCTCCTTGATTACGTCTGCTGCCAAGGACCTTAGCTCGTTCATTTTGTCGGGGGCGACATTGCCCGCGCAGGGGCGTTCGCCAAGCAGAGTTACGCGTACCTCAACCCCCTCGCTTTTCGCCTCGTCGAAGATTCGCTCAAATTCGGATTGCATATAAGAGAGAAGCTCCAGATCGTCCGAGCGGTACTCGCAGAGAATGGATGCTTCCTGCGCAATGGTATTGATGGAGGTTCCGCCGCTGACGCCACCGATGTTGTAGGTGGCTTTTTTGCCTTCCTTTTTTGGGGGAGTGATGGAATAGATTCCGTTTACGATCTTATAAAGCTCGGCGATGGCGTTTTTGTTGCCAAAGGCGCTCCAGGAATGACCGCCCTGGGTGATCACCTTGACCTCGTATCGGTGGGAGCCCACGCATCGGTCAGCGGAGCGGCGGTAGTGCGCCGCATCAAAGGAAATAAATTTTGCGATGCGACCCTCGTAATCTCGGAAGAGCTGTCGCGTACCCTTCAGATTTCCCAGTCCTTCCTCGCAGGAATTGAGAACGAAAAGCATACCGCTCGTTGGAATTTTCTCCTGAAAGATGTACTTTGCCGTGAGCATCAGAACTGCCATGCTTGCCGTATCGTCGCCCACGCCCGGGCAATAGATCTTCTCGCCGTCGTCAAGATAGGGGAGAGGATCGGTATCGGGAAATACGGTGTCGGTGTGTGCCGCCAGAACGGTCAGC
The DNA here is from genome assembly GCA_045656365.1 of Eubacteriales bacterium. Taxonomy (GTDB): domain Bacteria; phylum Bacillota; class Clostridia; order Oscillospirales; family CAG-272; genus HGM12713. The sequence continues at coordinate 4,598 of JAZORA010000071.1, forward strand.
TCTCGCTTGCCGTCCGTCTCATAGGGAAGAATTACGTTCAGCGCCTCGTCCACGTAAGCGCCCGTAAGTCCGTTATCTTCAAACCATTTCATACAGTATGCTACCCGTGCCTCCTCGTGATGAGAGGGGGCGGGAATGTGGCAAAGGTCGTATAAAATTTTATAAAGCTCGTCGGTATTTTGCCGGATATAGTCCTTGATGGTTGACATGTGATCGTCCTCCTTGTCTTTCTAATCACATTGTACCATCAAGCGTCCGTGGGGTCAATTCCATCGGTTACGAAAATTTTTCGTATGCAAAGAAAAGCCGAAGCGACGCGGGGCGTCGCTTCGGCTTTTTATTAGCAAGAGCGCATGAGACGAATATAAAATTCTGCCGTGCGGTGAACCGTTTCCAGTCGAACCGATTCGTCGTTTCCGTGGATGGTAGCGCGTTCCTCACTCGTTAAGTCCATGGCGGAGAAGCGATAGACCTTATCGGAAATCCGTCCGTAGTGACGGGAGTCGGAGCATTGAACCATCAGGTAGGGAGAGACCACACAGCCTCGCCACGTGGAGGCAACGGCGGACGCTACCTTATCCCAGCCCTCACAGTCGGTACGGGAAACGGGGCTCGGGTTCATGCCGTGCAGACAGGAGATCTCTACCTTTTCATCGTTGACAGACTTCTTGAGGTATGCCAGCGCGCCATCTACGTCGTCGTCGGGATTCAGGCGGATGTTGGAGACCATCGATGCCTCGGGAGGAATCACATTGGCGGCGGCGGAGCCCTTCATTTGGGTAAAGGCAACGGTGGTGCGCATGAGCGCGTTCAATTCGCCGCCGCTCTTTTTACAGAAAGTCGGATCGTAGCCATGTCGTTCTGTGAGCCAAGGAGTGGAG
>JAZORA010000072.1:0-4259 GCA_045656365.1 Eubacteriales bacterium
TGATCTGAGCATTCCCGGTGAATCCGGCACTGTCGCAACGGGCAGCAAGTACGACTCGGATGACAACATGATCGTTTACGTGGCATACGAAAACGGAACTGAATTCCTGCTCAACTTCAACGATTACCGTGTAATCGTGAAGCTGGACAGAGACGGTGACGGCGTAAAGGAATCCTCCTTTGCGATCGACGCGTACGGTTACGTTGTTCTGAACCGCGCATCTTAATGAAAGGAGAGGAAAGCGATGACAAACGAAGTAAAAGTAAAAGCACCGAAAAGAAAAAGAAGCGCCTCTCTGGAAAAGCGGAAAGCGCGTGCGGGATGGATTTTTGTTCTCCCCTTTGTAATTGGATTTGTATTGGTATATTTGCCGATCATTATTGACTCGATTCGTTATAGCTTCTGTGAGAGAGAATTCCTGTCTGGCGGACAGAAGCCCGTGTTCCACTTCGTGGGCTGGGCAAACTACAAGGTAGCGCTTTTGGATGACCCCAACTTTGCATCGACCTTGTTGACCGGTTTGAAGAATCTGGTCTTTGACGTCCCCATGATCCTGATTTTCTCCCTCTTCATGGCAGTTCTTCTGAATCAGAAGATGGTTGGTCGTGCAGCGTTCCGTGCAATTTTCTTCATTCCCGTTATTGTTTCCACGGGCTTCCTTGGAAGCTTGTTGACGAACAACCTGTCCACCTCTTACATGGACGGTTCTTCGGGAATTAACGACGGATCCGGTGAAAGCGCCGCATCCAATATCGTATCCGCGATGGACATCGAAAAGATGTTCTCGGGCATGGCGGTTGGACAGGAGCTTGTGGATTTCGTTGTACAGGCAATCAACAACATTTATGATATTGTCAACCGTTCCGGCGTTCAGATGCTGATCTTCCTGGCAGGACTCCAGTCGATCTCTCCCGCGATTTACGAATCGGTACAGATCGACGGTGCCACCGCTTGGGAAACCTTCTGGAAGATTACCTTCCCGATGATCAGCCCGATGATCCTCGTAAACGCAGTGTATACAATCATTGACTCCTTCACGGCAAACTCGAACGTAGTAATGGCGTTTATCCGTCAGACCTACAGTAGAGAAAGTCAGGTGCTTAGTTCTGCGATGTCGTGGATTTACTTCTTGATTGTATTGGCCATTGTTGCTCTGGTAGCCGCAATCGCTTCGGCGTTTGTATTCTATCAGCGTCGTGATTGAGGAGGTAGAAATGAACGCACAGAATATTGATAACAAGCCAAAGGTTCAAAAGGAATCCAAGAACAAGATTCGAGTTGAATTTGAAAGAACTCCTCTGAAGGAGCGCTTAAAGGCAAAATTCCTCTCGATGTTCTTCCTGAAGAAAGTAGTTTGGTATTTGTTCCGACTGATCCTCTTGATCGGTATTGCCTACATCGTCCTGTTCCCGTTCTTTACGTGGATTTCCGGTTCCTTTATGGGACAGGAGGACTTCGTTGACGTAACGGTACGATTGATCCCCAAGCATTTCTCCTTGGACATGTATAAGGAGATCTGGACTGTAAACGCCTATATGGAAGCCTTTACGAACACCTTGTTCCTTTCCGCAAGTACGGCGCTGATTCAGACGTTTGTCTGCTGCCTGATTGCTTACGGCTTGGCAAAGTTTAAGTTCAAGGGTAACGGCTTGATTTTCCTGGCGGTAATCTTCTCGCTGACGATTCCGCACCAGACGTTGCAGCTTTCTCTGTTCACCAAGTTCTCGAACTTTGATATCTTAGGTATCGTTCAGCTTTTGAACGGTGGAGGAATCAACATTTTTGGATTCCAGTACACCAACGAAGCACTCGCATCCTTCGATGTCATTCCCGATACTTGGAAGATGTTTACGGACGGTTACGGTATTACGTTGACCAATACGTTCTGGCCCTTGATCATCCTTTCGATCTTCGGTCTCGCCTTCAAGAACGGCTTGTATATCTTTATGCTTCGCCAGTTCTTCAAGGGCGTTCCGGATGAGCTTGAGGAATCTGCATACATCGACGGCTCGGGCGTAATGCGTACCTTCTTTACCATTATCCTGCCCTTGTCCATTCCGATGCTGATCACGGTATTCCTGCTTGCCTTCTCTTGGCAGTGGACGGATAACTTCTACGTTAAGGAAGTATTCTTTACCACGGTATCCAAGACGAAGCTGATGCCTGATATCATTGAAATGCCCTATACCCTGACTCCTGAAGAAGGATTCGCAGGTAAGGCACTCTATGAGGCATCTGTCAAGAATGCCTGCGGAATTATGGGCGCCGCTCCCCTGATCGTTATGTACCTCTTCTGCCAGAAGTATCTGGTACAGGGTATTGAGCGTTCGGGTCTGACGGCAGACTAATCCGAAACAAAACAAAATACCGAGTTGCCTTCGGGCAACTCCGTTTTTTGTTTGAAGTGTCTTGTCTTTTGTTCAAGCGAGGGAGAAAATAAAAAGCGTAGCCAAGAGATTTTTTCTCTTGGCTACGCTTTTTATGATTCTTACTTCAGCATTGCCGACAGTGTGGCTTCTGCGGAAGCGAGAGCATCCTGAATCTTTGTGCGGTCCTGACCGCCTGCCATGGCGTTGTCGGGGCGTCCACCGCCCTTACCGCCCGTAACGGAAGCTACTGCGCCTACAAGCTTTCCTGCGTGCGCGCCTGCCGATACGGCGTCTTTTCCTGCCACAGCCAAGAAATTCAGCTTGTCTGTGGTGGAAATTGCCAGTACGGCAACCATGTCACTATGGTTTGCCTTGATCTCGTCTGCCAGACTTCTGGCGGCATCCATCTGCATATCCTCGAGGAGGGTTGCTACCAAACGGATCGAGCCGACCGTGATGGCAGAGGAGAGAAGGGAGTCGAGCTTGGAGGACGCAAGCTTTGCGTTCAAGGCTTCCACGTCCTTCTTTACGGCGTGAAGCTCACTCTGAAGTCCTGCCGCACGCTTGACCAGATCCTGAGGATTCTGAGCGCGAAGCTCGGCAGCGGTTTCGTTGATCAAGGCCTGCTGGCTGCGGATCAGCTCGAGAACCGCAGAGCCCGTAACTGCCTCAATGCGGCGAACTCCTGCGGCAACAGACGCCTCGGATGTGATCTTGAAGAGTCCGATGGCGGAGGTGTTCGTCAGGTGCGTACCGCCACAAAATTCGGTAGAGAAGTCACCCATGCGAACGACACGGACGATCTGACCGTATTTTTCACCAAACAGAGCCATAGCTCCCAGCTTTTTCGCTTCGTCGATGGGCATCTCACACATGGTGATCGTCTCGCCCGCCAGAACGTGCTCGTTTACGATGGCTTCAACCCTCGCAAGCTCCTCGGAGGTGAGGGCGGCGAAGTGGGTAAAGTCAAAGCGTACGTGATCGGCAGCTACGTAAGAGCCCGCCTGCTCCACGTGATTTCCGAGGACACTTCTCAGCGCCGCCTGCAACAGGTGGCAAGCCGAGTGGGGACGCATGGTTGCGCGTCTCGTTGCTTCGTCGACCGCGGCGACTGCGGTGTCGCCAACCTTCACGCTGCCCGCGGTAAGCGTACCTACGTGGAGGAATACACCATCGGTCTTTTTGGTATCGGTAATCTGAAGAGAGGCGTTTTCGGTGGTGATGATACCCACGTCACCGACCTGACCGCCGCTCTCTCCATAGAAGGGAGTCGTATCAAGAAACAGGGTGCAATCTCCCTCGGTCAGCTCGTCTACAGACTCGTTGCTCTCGTTGAGAATGGCAATGATCTTCGCTTCGGCACGGAGGGTGTCGTAGCCACAGAAATTCGTTTTGGGAAGTGCTGCGAGAATCTTTTTGGAGCTTTCGTCCCATCCGCCTACGTTTCCGCGTGCGGCACGGGCGCGATCCTTCTGCTCCTTCATCAGAGCAGTAAAGGTGTCCTCATCCACCGTCAAGCCCTTTTCCTCGACGATCTCACGGGTAATATCCAGAGGGAATCCGTAGGTGTCATAGAGACGGAATACGTCCTCGCCCGAAATGACCGAGTTGCCGGATTTTTCGGCATCGCCGATGATTTCCGAAAGAATCGAAAGACCTGCGTCAATGGTGGCGTCAAAGCGTTCCTCCTCCATGGAGATCACCTTGAGGATATAGTCCTTCTTTTCTGCCAGTTCGGGATATGCTCCCTCGGATTCGCCAATGGCAACCACGCAGAGCTCGGGCAGGAAGGAACGGTTGATGCCGAGCAGCTTGCCGTGGCGGCAGGCGCGGCGCAGGATGCGGCGGAGGACGAAGCCGCGGCCCCCGTTCGAGGCGGTACCACCCCCG
>JAZORA010000073.1:0-8381 GCA_045656365.1 Eubacteriales bacterium
GACTTTTTCATGGTAAATTCTTGCTTGGCGTGTTAATTCCCGTAGAAGATGGCGCATGGGATTCGCTCCAATGTAGGGGCGAACTGTGTTCGCCCGCAAAAACAGACTCTGACGCGCATTTTTTGAAATCGAGCCTTTCACGGGCGTTCACAGAACGCCCCTACGGGTAAGATTGAATCTTATATCCCATACACGTCGCAGACGCGATGCTGATACAATAAAAGATTTTATCGTATCAGCAGATAATAGATAAAAGAGAAAAGATAAGAGAAAATGAAGCTTTTTGCAGCAGAAAAAAGCAACCGTTTCTTTTCACTTCCATAAAGGATAGGTAAATGAGATGATAAAAATTTTGGCGATCGTCGGTCCCACGGGGGGCGGAAAAAGCGCGTTGGCGCTTGCCCTCGCCGAGGAGCTTGGCGGAGAGATCGTTTCCTGCGATTCCATGCAGATCTACCGTCGCATGGACGTGGGAACGGCAAAGCCGACGAAGGAGGAGCAAGCACGCGTGCCCCATCACCTGATCGACGTGGTCGAGCCCGACGAGGATTTTTCCTGTGCCGATTACGTGGAACGCGCGGTAGCCGCCATTGAGGATTGCGCGGCGCGAGGACGGATTCCGATTCTCTGCGGCGGTACGGGCTTGTATCTTGACGCGCTTTTGCGGAAGAATGATTTTGAGACCATGAGTGCCGACGAGTCGATTCGGCGTGAGCTGGAGGCGTTTGCCGAGAAAAACGGAACCAGAGCGCTTTGGGAGGAGCTTCTCCAAGTCGATCCCGAAAGTGCCGAGGCAACGCATCCCAATAACGTGAAGCGCGTGATTCGTGCTTTGGAGATTTACCGACTTTCGGGTGAGAGGAAAAGCGAGCTGGACCGTCGCTCAAGAGAGGGTGGATTCCGCTATGACGCCTGTGTGATCGGATTGCGCTATGAAGAGCGAGAGCTTCTTTACCGTCGGATCGATCGAAGAGTGGAACAAATGCTCGAAATGGGGCTTTTGGCTGAGACCGAGGCGCTGGCAAGCGAGGGGGTATTCTTGAAGAACCGAACGGCGGCGCAGGCAATCGGATATAAGGAGCTGCTCCCCTATCTTCGGGGAGAGATTTCCCTCGACGAGGCGGTGGAGACCTTAAAGACTGCCACGCGTCGATACGCCAAGCGTCAGGGAACTTGGTTTTCCTCGAAGGAGTACGTTCGGTGGATCGACATGACCGAAAACGGTCGGGAAAAAACATTTGAAGAGATTGTAAATAATGCAAGGGAGCTCTTTCAAAAGAGCGGATTTTGTGATACAATATAAAGGATAGAATACAATCAAAATCGTTGCCGAAGGGAGGGGATCACCGTGAAAAGGAAGGGTAGCTTCTTTCGCCATAAATTGGCGTTGGGACTGATTTTTACCCTGACCGTGACCTATTCGGTCTATCACCTGATCACCCTGTTTGGCGAGGATATTTCCACCTATGCGGCGGGTGTTACCACCGAAAGCACGGTCTTGAATTATAACGGATATTTTTTCCGTGACGAGACGGTACTGAGCTCCTCTTACGGCGGAGTGGTGGACTATCACGTGGAGAATGGAATCAAGGTGGCGAAGGGGCAGGCTCTTTCCACCGTATATCAAAACGGGGATGCCCAAACCCGTGCGGAGATCCGTCAGCTGGATGAAGCCATTTCGGTGTTGGAGACGAGCCTGGACGGATTTACGTCGACCACCGATATCGGAGCGGCAAAGGAAGAGGTAAGCGGTCGCTACGTAAGCCTCGTAAAGCTGCTTGCCGATCGGCAGACGGGCGGTCTTTCCTATCAGCGCGATCGATTTTTGATTGCTCTCAATCAAATGAGCGCCTTGACCGAGGGAGAGGCGGCACCTTCCTATGAAACGTTGCGGGGCTTGCAGGAGCAAAGAGATGCCCTCCTTCGGGAAGGGGGAGCAAATCGCACCTATTCCGCTCAAGCAAGCGGATATTTCTACACCGAGACCGACGGATACGAGGGGCTGTTTACGGCAGATGCGGCAAAAAACATGAGCGGTAGCGCCTTTTATAAGCTGATTACCAGGGATCCTGCGGATACCTCGAAGGATTACGGGAAGATATGCTACGGCAGCGAGTGGTATTTCGTTCTTCCCGTTGCTCTGGAGGAGCAGCGGTATTTCAAGGTGGGCGAGATCTACGACGGAACCTTTGAGGAAAGTCAGACGACGCTTCCCTTGACGGTGGAACGGATCGTGGAGGTACCCGAAGAGGGAAGCGCCCTGATCGTTTTTCTTTGTGACCGTCTCCCGGAGCAGTTTTCCTTTGACCGTTGCCAAAGCCTGCGGGTTGAGGTAGCAAAGGTCAGCGGAATCTACGTGCCCAAGGGCGTGGTGGAGCGTCGGGACGGAGGTCGCGGGGTGTACGTGCTGCGCGGAAGCGTGGTGCATTTCCGCTACGTAGAGATCCTTTACGAGGGTAGCGATTATTATTTGGTGTATCAGGACGTGGAGGATGAGGAGGATCGGATTTACCTGAAGGTCAACGACCTGATCATTCTCAATGGAAAAAATATGTTTGACGGAAGGATTCTGGACTAATGGAGTTCGAATATCTGATCAAGAATACCGATGCGATTCGTTCTCGCATGGCAGAGGCGGCACGTGCGTCGGGACGGGATCCCCAAGAGGTGTTGCTTCTTGCGGCGGTCAAATACGCCGAGATTGAAGAGATCAACGCGTTGCACCGTCTCGCCGGCATCAACAATCTGGGAGAGAATCGCGTACAGCAGCTGCTTGCCCATTACGAGGGACTTGAGGATCGGGACAATCTGCGGATTCATTTTATTGGTAGCTTGCAGACCAATAAGGTCAAGTACATCATCGATAAGGTGTGTATGATCCATTCGCTGGATTCCTTGAAGCTGGCGGCGGAAATTGACCGACAGGCGGCAAAGCACGGACTTGTGATGGACGTGCTGGTGGAGATCAACAGCGGCGAGGAGGAGAATAAGGGAGGTGTTTTACCTGCCGATTCGGAGGACTTTTGTCTGGCGCTGGGGAACTATCCTCACCTTCGTCATCGCGGATTCATGACCATGGCGCCGAAATGTGACAAAAAAGAGGATTATTTAAAATATTTTCAACAAACTTATGCACAAGTTCTTGACATTTGGACAAAAAAATTGCATAATATAGATAGACCAATTATTTCGATGGGAATGAGTGAGAGCTTTGAGGAAGCGATCGCTTGCGGATCGGATATCGTACGGGTCGGAAGGAGTCTTTTTGCAAAATAAAGGGAATGTTTTTTGCGAGAAAGACGGTAAATAAGACGTAAAAAAATAAATACAAATAAAATTTCGGAGGACATTATGGGAATTTTCAAGAAAAACGTAGAGAACTACGGAGATTTTGCCGGAGATGACAACTACTACGGCGACAACGGCTTCGACGAGATGGACGAGACCGTAGCGGACGAGGACGAATTCGCAATGGGCGCAGCTGCTCCCGTTGAGCCTGCAGCTCCTGCATTTGCCGCACCCACCGCAGCACTGAAGATCGTTAACCCCAAGGAGTACAAAGAGGCAATGGAGATTGCCAATCTCCTGATGAACGGAAACACCGTTCTTTTGAACATTGAGAGCATCGCCAAGGATCAGGCGATCCGTCTGCTTGATTATCTCGCCGGCGCTGTTTACGTAGCAGGCGGCTTGATGACCAAGGTCAGCAAGACGACGATCGTGATCGCTCCCAAGAACGTCGATGTAAGCAGCATCGAGGCAATGGTAAGCGGAAACTGAACCGATTGATTTGGAGAAGGTCTGTTGTATCCTTTGATGCAACAGACCCTTCCCAACTTTTATCCGATCTTCCAATTGAGGTCGGATAGACTTTTCTTTTTTTCACCAAGGAAAAAACGGTCGACGAATGTCGACAAAGGAGGAGTTTGTTTTGTCAGATCTTTTATACGTGGTGTCGAGCGTTGTGGTGATCTTCTTATCGGTGATCCAGTTCGCAATGATGATCCGCGCGATTTTTTCTTGGTTCCCGATGGAGAACAAGCTGATTGATTTTCTGCACGGTGTAACCGAGCCCTTTATTTACCCCATGCGGAGATTGTTTGAGAAAATGAATTGGTTTCAGAATTCTCCCATCGATTTTTCCTTTACGGCAACCTTTTTGCTTCTTTCGCTGATCGTTTTCCTGTTGTCCTGATAAACGATGCATTCGAGAGAAACAGAGGAATTTGGCGCACTTCGGGCACGGCTTGAGGATCTTTCTCGGCGTACCGAGCGCGGAGAGGTGGGGGTTACCCCCTTTCTTTCTCCCAGAGAAGCTCATTTTGCCAAAGAGCTTTTGGTAAGAAAGGGCGTGGAGGCACGCGCTTTTGGCGGATTTGCGGAGGCGGAGCGGACGCGTCTTTATTTGTTGCCCGATTATATGGCGGGAGGGGACGATGCGGTGGCACTCCCCGATCTTCTTCGGGATTTCGGAATGAACACGGAGATCCTTGCCTTGAAGATTGTGGGAAGCGGTTACCGTTCTCTCAGTCATCGGGATTTTCTCGGCTCGATTCTCGGCTTGGGGCTGGATCGGGGCGTAGTAGGGGATATTTTGGTAGACTCGGAGGAGAATCGAAGCGCCGTGATTTTTTGCGACGCGACCATTGCCGAGTTTATTCGCACCGAGCTCTCGCAGGTGGCAAATGATAAGGTGAAGATTTCGCCGATTGATTTTGAGGATATTGAAATCCCCAAGCGAGAGGTAGCTGTCATACACGATACCGTAGCATCTCCCAGATTGGATTCGGTGATTGCCGCTCTTTGCGGCTTGTCCCGAGAAAGGGCACGGGAGACGGTTGTCGGTGGACTTGTGGAATTAAATTTTGAAAGTGAGGATCGCCCCGATCGAACGGTGAGCGCCCCGACGTTGATCTCGGTACGAGGAGTTGGACGGTTTCGCGTGATTGCGTTGTCCGACCGTACCAAAAAAGGGAGAATACGTCTTGTGGCAGAGCGCTATCTTTGAGGGCGAATGGAAATATGCTGATTTGGAGTCTGGTTATTCTCATTTCGGTTTTGGTGGATCAGATCACCAAGCAATTGGTGGTGATCAATCTTGAGGTGGGAGAATCGGTGGAGCTGATCCCCGGTGTATTGCGCTTTACGTACGTGCAGAACCAAGGCGCGGCGTTTGGAATGCTGGCAGATCAAAGATGGGTGTTTATGATCATTTCAACGCTTGCGATCGTGGGAATGTTCTTCTATCTTTGGAAATTTCGTCCCGATAGCAAGATCGCATGCTGTGCCATTGCGTTGATTGTTGGCGGCGGAATCGGAAACATGATCGACCGCGTCTATTTGACGTACGTGATCGATTTTATTGATTTTTGCGCGTTCCCCAACCTTTGGGTTTGGGTCTTTAACGTTGCGGACGCCTGCGTTTGCGTGGGCGCGGGGGCGCTCATGCTCTGGTGTGTCGTCTCTATGATTCGAGAATCGAAGAACAACAAGAAAAAAGAGTCGGAGGAGTTGGCAGACGAGTCCGCCGACGAAAATTCTTAAGCTATATAACGGAATACGAGCAAAACCGCTTGGGAGGTGATGGAATGTCTGGATACGAAAACGACGAAAGAGTCGGGGTGGAGGACGTGACCATTACCTCCGATTTTTCCGACGCGGGCAAGCGTGCCGACGCCTTTTTGGCAGAGCGGAGCGACCTGACACGTTCCGCGGCGGTTCGCCTGATGGAATCGGGACATATTCTTGTCAACGGAAAAAGTCTGGATAAGAAATACAAGGTTCGGGCGGGAGACGTTTTTACCCTGGAGATCCCCGAAGCCGAGCCCGATCGGGCCGAGCCCGAGAATATTCCCCTGGATATCGTCTACGAGGACGAGGATATGGTAGTGGTCAACAAGCCCAAGGGAATGGTGGTCCATCCTGCGGCAGGCAATCCTACGGGAACCCTGGTGAATGCTCTGCTTTATCACTGTAAGGGAAGTCTTTCGGGAATCGGCGGTGTGATCCGACCGGGTATTGTCCATCGAATCGACAAGGACACGGAGGGACTTCTTGTGGTGGCGAAAAACGATCGAGCCCATCTCTTTTTAGCGGAGGAGATCAAGACCCATCGGGTGCGACGCATCTATTACGCCATCGTTCTTGGTAATTTCCGCGAGGACGAGGGAACGGTGTGCGCGCCCATCGGACGGCATCCCGTGGATCGTAAGCGCATGGCGGTGGTCCGTGATCCCGAACTGGGACGGGAGGCCATCACCCATTGGCGAGTGCTTGAGAGATTCGGACAGTTTACCTTCATTCGATGTGAGCTGGAGACGGGAAGAACCCACCAGATCCGTGTTCACATGGCGTCGATCGGTCATCCCCTCATGGGAGACGGGATCTACGGCGGAGGAGGAACTGCGTGGGAGGCGCGCCATCGACGTCTTTTGGATGGACAGTGTCTTGTGGCTACCGAGCTTCGCCTGACCCATCCGACCACAAGGGAAGAGATGACCTTTACCGTTCCGATGCCCAAGGATTTTGAAGAAATTTTGACCATTCTCCGAAAGGAGTACGAAGCATGAAAAAGTTTGAGAACGTCATCATTGCCACCGATCTGGACGGCACGTTTATTACAAGCCACGAGGAGGGAAACCGAAGAAATCGGGAAGCCATTGCATATTTTAAGGAGCAAGGCGGACATTTTACGATCTCCACGGGAAGAAATCCCCGTCAGATTTTGAAGGTCGTGCCCGATGCGAGGGAGCTTTTGAATCTTCCCGCAGTTACCTGTAACGGGGCAAGCCTTTATGATTTCGGGGCGGAGCGGGAGATGGCAAGCTACCTGATTCCCCAGGGGGATCTTGCGGCATTGGCAGGATATCTTGATACCCAATGCGCCCCCATCGGCATTCGTGCCGCGGCGGGAGAGAATTTCCTCTTTTACGGTGTCAACAATCTGTACATTCAAAAGGATTATGAAAATTTCGATCCCAGCGAGCGAAAAATTCTGCCCGTACGGGAATGGAGCGCGTATCCTGTTTATAAATTGGCGGTTCGTGCCGACGAAGGGGTTCTGAATCGAATTCGACCGATTCTTTTGGAGAGATTTGGCGATCGCCTTGAAATCACCCGATCGGCAACGACCCTGCTTGATGTACAGGCAAAGGGAAGAACCAAGGCGGCGCTTCTTAGGGAAATGATCGAAAAGGAATTTGACCGTCCCACCTACCTTTGCGTGGCGGGGGATTACGACAACGATCTGGAGATGCTGTCCATTGCCGATCTTCCCGTTTGCCCCGAAAATGCCATTGATTCGGTCAAGGCAGTATGTAAGCAATGCTTCTGCCACTATCGAGAGGGCTTGATGGGCGACGTGGTAGAATATCTGGACGGTCAATTTTAAGGAGGCTTTTATGGAGATCAGGCGAGCAGAGGAGCGGGACATTCCGCGCCTTGACGCGCTTTTGTTGCAGGTCAATCTGGTGCATCATGAGGGAAGACCCGACATTTTTCGGGTGGGAACGAAATATACGCGGAAAGAGCTTTCGCTCCTTCTTCGAGACGAAATGAGACCGATCCTTGTGGCAGTCGATGAGAACGACCGAGTGCTTGGCTATTGCTTCGGTATTTTTCAGCAGCATAAGAACGATAACATCCTGACCGACATCAAAACCCTTTACATCGACGATCTTTGTGTGGACGAGACGACCCGCGGCCAGCACGTGGGACGCGCCCTTTACGAGGCGGCAGTTGCCTTGGCGAAGGAAAACGGGTGCTATAACCTGACTCTTAACGTGTGGAGCTGTAACGCGTCCGCCATGAGGTTTTATGAAAAAATGGGACTTGTGCCCCAGAAAATCGGCATGGAGAAGATTTTAGATTAAAATAAAAAAGGAATCCTTCAAAGGATTCCTTTTTTATTGCATATTGAAATTAGTCCTCAAATCCCGAACCGAAAGGATGAAGCTCCGCTTCGCGCAGCATCTGGGCGATGACCTCCTCGGGCTTCTCTGCATTGAAGATGGCAGAGCCGGCAACCACCACGTTGGCGCCTGCCTCGGTCACGTATTTCAGGTTCTCCGCGGTGATACCGCCGTCTACCTGAATGTCAATGTCGATGCCGTTCTCGTTGGCGTAGGTGCGCAGACGGCGAACCTTCTCGATCATTTCGGGAATCATCTTCTGACCGCCAAAGCCGGGCTCAACCGTCATGACCAGCGCCATATCCAGCTCGGGAAGAATGGGGAAGAGAACGTCGGCGGGGGTAGCGGGCTTCAGGGCGATGGCAGTGCGAATACCCTTGGAACGAATGTAGCGGGCAACCTCAAAGGGGTTCTCGCAGCTCTCATAGTGAATGGTGATGATATCTGCGCCTGCCTTGATGAAGGCATCCA
>JAZORA010000074.1:0-3611 GCA_045656365.1 Eubacteriales bacterium
TATACTTTTTTACCTTGCTATAGTTAAAAAGTTTGAGCCGTTGCTTCTTTTGCCTATTGCGTTTGGTATGCTGCTTGCAAATTTACCCGGCGCTAATATGATACACACCGAGTTTTTCTTTGATGAGTACTATCAAGCCGAGCTTAATGCAGGTGAGCACGTTTCCCTTTTCCGTGTGCTCAAGGAGGTTATAAACGAGGGCGGTCTTATAGATTTCCTTTATCTCGGTGTTAAATTCAGTATTTACCCTTGCCTAATTTTCCTTGGCATCGGTGCTATGACAGATTTTTCACCGCTTATTGCCAACCCTAAGTCACTTCTTATGGGTGCGGGCTCACAGCTTGGTGTTTTTGCCGCTTTTGCAGGCGCGCTTTTGCTTGGCTTTACAACTAAAGAGGCCGGCGCTATCGGCATTATAGGCGGTGCTGACGGACCAACGGCAATTTACGTTACAAAAACACTAGCCCCCAACCTGCTTGGTGCTATTGCAATTGCCGCATACTCCTATATGGCACTTATCCCGATTATTCAACCACCCGTTATGAAGCTACTGACTACTGAACGCGAGAGAAAAATCAAAATGACTAATCTGCGCCCCGTTTCAAAGCTTGAAAAGGTGGTATTCCCCATTATTGTAACGCTTGTTGTTGCACTTATTATACCCGATGCCGCACCCCTTATTGGCTGCTTGATGTTCGGTAATCTGTTAAACGTTTGCGGTGTAACTGACAGACTTTCAAAAACCGCACAGAACGAGCTTATAAATATTGTTACAATATTGCTCGGCGTTTCGGTTGGTGCTACTGCAAATGCAGAAAACTTCCTTGCCTGGAACACCATCAAAATCATAATATTAGGTCTTACGGCATTTATACTTTCCACAGCCGGCGGTCTTTTAACCGGTAAAATTATGTGCTTCTTAACACACGGCAAAATCAATCCCCTTATAGGCTCTGCCGGTGTATCTGCTGTACCAATGGCCGCGAGAGTTGCACAAGACGTTGGCAGAAAGACTGACCCATCAAACTTTTTGCTTATGCACGCTATGGGTCCCAACGTTGCGGGCGTTATCGGCTCTGCTGTTGCGGCGGGCGTGTTCTTAAGCTTCCTACAATAAAAAAGAAAGGTTACAAAAATGCAAAAGGTTTTAATTACTGAAACAGTACTCAGAGATTCTCACCAGTCACTTGCGGCAACGAGAATGACTACTGAGGAAATGATACCGATACTTGATGATATGGACAAGGTTGGATATTACTCACTTGAGGCTTGGGGCGGCGCAACCTTTGATTCCTGTCTTCGCTTCCTCAATGAGGACCCTTGGGAGAGACTCCGCAAGATCCGTGCCGAGGTAAAGAATACCAAGCTGCAGATGCTCTTCCGCGGACAGAATATTCTCGGCTACCGTCACTATTCCGACGACGTAGTGGAATATTTTGTACAGAAGTCCATTGCCAACGGAATTGATATTCTTCGAATCTTTGATGCCCTGAACGATCCCAGAAATCTGGAGACTGCCATCAAGGCGACCATCAAGGAAAAGGGACACGTGCAGGCGGCAATCTGCTATACCACCGATCCCGAAAACAAAATCTATACCACCGAGTATTTTACGAATTACGCAAAAACTCTGGAAAATATGGGTGCGGATTCGATCTGCATTAAGGATATGTCGGGACTTCTCAAGCCCTACGATGCGTACGAGCTGGTCAGCGCTCTGAAGGAGACCGTCAAGGTTCCGATCCAGCTTCATACCCATTACACCTCGGGACTTGCTTCCATGACCCTTCTCAAGGCGATTGAGGCGGGTGTCGACGTGGTGGATACCGCCATCTCTCCCATGGCCATGGGTACTTCTCAGCCGCCCACGGAGTCGCTGGTGGCGACCCTGTCGGGCACCGAGTACGATACGGGCATCGAGCTTTCGAAGCTGGACGAAATTACCAAGTATTTTACCCCCATGCGTGAAAAATATCTGGCAAGCGGACAGCTGGATCCCAAGATTTTGAAGGTCGATGTCAATGCCCTGATTTATCAGGTTCCCGGCGGTATGCTTTCCAATCTGGTTTCTCAGCTGAAGCAGGCGGGCAAATCCGACAAGCTGACCGAGGTTTTGGAGGAGGTTCCGCGCGTCAGAGCCGATTCGGGCTATGCGCCCCTGGTAACGCCTTCCTCTCAGATCGTTGGCACCCAGGCAGTGTTCAACGTAATCGGCGGAGAGCGATACAAGATGGTAACCAAGGAGTTCAAGGGACTTGTACAGGGACAGTACGGTAAGACTCCCGTGGAGATCGACGATGCGTTCGCCAAGAAGATCATCGGTGACACCGAACGGATCACTTGCCGCCCTGCCGACACCCTTGCCCCCGAGCTGGATGCGCTTCGCGAAAAGATTCGCCCGTATCTGGAGCAGGAGGAGGATGTTCTCTCCTACGCGCTCTTCGAGCAGGTAGCTCTTAAGTTCTTTGAGTACCGTAAGGCGAAAAAATATGGCATCGACAAGGATCATGCCGACGCCGAACGGGGTATTCACACCGTATAATGAAACAAAAATCGGGAGCAGACTGTGGTCTGCTCCCGATTGTTTATTTCGATTGCGGCGCGTCGGAGGACGAGCTTCGGGGAATAAACTCGGAGAAAATGGTGATTTTGTTTTTGGAACAAAAATATTGATTCTCGGTTTTTTTCATGATCAGCTCAACGGCGGTTCGACAAGCGTCCTCCGTGTGCGTCCGGATCGAGGACAGAGAGGTTTCCAGAAAGGGGGCGATGGAGATATCGTCCATGCCGATGACCGAAATATCCTCGGGCACGCGATACCCCTTTTGCTTTAGGCGCTTGATGATCCCGATGGCGATATAGTCGTATGCCGCGAGGATCGCCGTGGGCATGTCCGATTCGGCAAGAAGCTGATCGGTGGCAAGGATTCCCGCCTTCTCAAAACGCTCGTCCACCGTTTTGATCCATTCGTTGCGGACGGGAAGAAGCTCCTCGCACATGGCGGAACGAAAGGCATTCAGCTTGGAAAGGGTCAGGGGTTCTCCCACAAAGCCGATCTTCGTGTGTCCTTTGTTCTTTAAATAGGAAATTGCGTCTTGGATTGCTCCTCTCATGTCTAAACGGATCAGATCCACGTTTTCGGAGCTTTGGGAGTGACCAATGGTAACGGCGGGGAATCGCTCGTCGTTTCGCAGGATGGACTTGGGCGCAACAATAATAATTCCGTCTGCCTTGCAATAGGAGGAATAATAGGCGAATAGCTCGTTTTCCGTCTCGGCGGAGAAATTGCCGATGGATACGGTCATAATTCCGCCTTGCTCTTTGATTTCCCGATTCAGAATCGACAAAATGGTGTTGTAATAGTCGCTGCCAAGCTCAGGCGCGATGACGGCAATTACCTTTTTGTCGAATTTATTTTTATTATATTTATCAAAGCAATTATGCTCTCGGGCGACGGAAAAAATCTTTTCTCGCGTTTCCTCGCTGATTTCCCGACTGCCTGAGAACGCCTTGGAAACGGTCGCGACAGATACGCCAGCCAGCCTTGCAAGAGTAGTGAGATTCATAAAGCACCTCCCAAATGGTTGTCGTTTCTTGAAGAATCCAATTAT
>JAZORA010000075.1:0-4546 GCA_045656365.1 Eubacteriales bacterium
GTTTTGTTTTCCCGATACGTACGAGATCGGCATGTCCAATCTCGGCTTGAGAATCCTTTACGGTGTCCTGAACCGTGAGGAAAACGTTTGGTGTGAGCGCGTTTTTAATCCGTGGTTGGATATGCAGGAAAAAATGAAGGAGTATCATTTACCCCTTTGCGCTTGTGAAAGCGGAGACCCCTTGACCGATTTCGATATGATTGGATTTACGCTCCAATACGAAATGAGCTATACCAACGTTCTGAATATGTTGGATCTGGCGGGGATTCCCTTACGGGCATCGGATCGTGGAGAGGATATGCCGATCGTCATCGGCGGAGGTCCTTGTGCGTATAATCCCGAGCCGGTTGCAGACTTCTTCGACCTCTTCAACATTGGAGAAGGTGAGGAAATGCTTCCTGAGCTATGTCGCTTATACATCAAAATGAAGGCAGAGGGAACTTATACCAAGGCTGCCTATCTTCACGAAGCGGCAAGAACCATCGAAGGCATTTACGTTCCGTCTCTTTATCAGGTGACCTATCATGAGGATGGAACGATTGATGCCTATACACCCATTTATGATGATATTCCCAAAACCGTTCGAAAGCGCATTATGAAGGATCTGGATCACACGTATTTTCCCGATCAGGTCGTTATGCCCTATATCGAAACAGTTCATGACCGCGTCATGCTTGAGGTCTTTCGCGGATGCATCCGTGGCTGTCGCTTCTGTCAGGCGGGAATCATCTATCGTCCCGTTCGTGAGAAATCTCCTGAGGTTTTGAATGAACAAGCGAAGTGCTTGTTTGAGTCGACGGGCTATGACGAGATTTCCTTGACGTCGCTTTCAATCAGTGACTATACACAGCTTGAGGAGTTGACCGATCTTTTGTTGGAATGGACCAATGAGAATATGATCAGCCTTTCTTTGCCGTCTCTTCGCGTGGATAGCTTTACGAAGGAGCTGATGGACAAGATCGCATCGGTTCGCTCTTCGTCCTTGACCTTTGCGCCCGAAGCGGGAACACAAAGATTGCGTGATGTGATCAACAAGAACGTAAGAGAAGAGGATCTGCTTCGTGCGGTAAACGTTGCCTTTGGTGCGGGGAAGAATACGGTGAGGCTTTACTTTATGTCCGGTCTTCCTACGGAAACCTATGATGATATTGCGGGAATCGCGGAGTTAGCTTCGCATGTGATTGACGCGTATTATCATTGTCCCGATCGCAATCGCGCAAAGAAGCCTCAGGTTACCATTAGTGTTTCCTGCTTCATTCCCAAGCCCTTTACGCCGTTCCAATGGGAGGCACAGGATACGTTGGAATCATTGGCTGAAAAACAGGAGTTTTTGGGTTCCAAGATTACCGATCGAAAGATCCGCTATACTCATCACGATGCGAAGGTTAGCCGTATCGAAGCGGTTCTTGCCCGTGGTGACAGACGCTTGGCTCCTGCGCTGGAATTGGCTTGTCGTGAAGGCTTTAAGTTTGACGCGTGGGATGAATGCTTTGATTATGACCGTTGGATCTCGGTGCTGGAGCGTACGGGTGTTGATCCCGCCTTCTATGCGAACCGTCAATTTGGATTGGATGAGGTTCTTCCTTGGGATATTATTGATTGTGGTGTTACCAAGGAGTTCTTGCGCCGTGAGCATGACCGCGCATACGCGGGGAATACCACGCCGAATTGCCGTGAAAAGTGCAGCGGTTGTGGCGCAAATCGACTGGGAGGAGAGCGAGTATGTTGTCCGAATGCAAAAAACTAACAGAAAAAAAGCGGCTGCTGTCGCTTCCGCTTCTGGAGAGTCCCGTGACGGTTCGTTTGAAATTCCGCAAGGTTGGAATGCTGCAGTATATTTCGCATCTGGATCTTCAGCGCACCTTCAATCGAGTGATCGTTCGTGCCTCGATTCCCGTTTGGTACACCAAGGGCTTTAATCCCCATATTAAGATGGTGTTTTCTACACCTCTCAGTGTTGGCGCACAGAGCGAATATGAGTTTTTGGATATTCGCATTGATCGTGCTATGGATTGTGAGGAGATCAAGAACCGATTGAATCGTGAATTGACAGACGAGCTTCGTATCGTGGATGCCTACATTCCAAACAGTGATTTTTCCGAGATTTCTTGGGCATCATATCAAATTTCAATCCACACTGAGGGGGTTACCGATGCGTTGGCGGAAGCTCTCGAAGAAACCTTAAAAAAATCCCCCCTGATTATGACCAAACGAACCAAAGCGGGCGACAAGGATATAGACCTCGTTCCTCTGATCCACTCGGCTTCGGTTCTTGCGAATTGCGAGGAGGGAACCCTGCAAATTCATGCGGTGCTAAAGGCGACCAGCACCGAGTTCTTGAATCCCGAGCTTTTGATCGGCGCCTTGAAAAGGGAGCATGGAATTCTTAGCGGAAGCTTGTCTCGGGAGTGGTACGATATTGTGAGAACCGGTGTGATGAAGGAAGATTTTTCTTTGTTCGTTTGAGACGGAGTCGTATCCCGATTTTTTAGTTCGACTGAATTTCATTGAATTTGATTGGATTTGAAAGGACACTTGGTTTCTTTCGATGCATATAGTTAAAATAAAACGAGAAAAGGAGATAATATGGATCGGAAGAATCTGAGAGTTGTTGTGGTGTGTGGAGGCAGCTCCTCCGAACGGGAGGTTTCTCTCAAGAGCGGTCAGGCGGTATTTGGCGCATTATTGCGACTTGGTTATGAAAAGGCAAGGATCTTTGATCTGACAAAGGAAAATATCGGAGAGCTTTTGTCTATGCCAATTGATCTTGCGTATCTTGCCCTTCATGGTCAGGGAGGCGAGGATGGGTGCATCCAAGGATTGCTTGAGCTTTCCGGGATTCCCTATACGGGATCTCGCGTGGAGGCAAGCGCAACCTGCATGAACAAAATTCATACCAAACAAATTTTAGCGCTGAATGGCTTGCCAACCCCCGCATCTATCGTAAAGAATCAAGCCGATTGTCAGGATCTTTGTCATGTAAAAAAAGAGTTGATCGAAAATCTTGGGTTACCGCTTGTTTTGAAATCGCCATGTCAGGGCTCGAGCATTGGAGTGGTCATTGTTCGGGATGAGACAGAAATGGAGGATGCCATTCGGGAAGTATTTTCCTATGGCGATCAGCTTTTAGCCGAGAAGTTTATGGCAGGAAGAGAACTGACCCTTCCGATTCTTGGCGGTGAGGAGCTTCTCGTGCTTCCCGTGGTGGAAATTACCTCGGAGAGAGATTTTTACGATTTTGAAGCAAAATATACGGAAGGTTTGTTTCACCATATTATTCCCGCCGGAATCAGCGCAGAAGAAAATGATGAAATCCTTGAGATCGGTAGGCGTGCGTATCGTGCGCTGAATTGCCGCGGATTGATTCGAATTGATTTTATGATGAATGAAAAGGGGACCCCCGCCATCATTGAGGTGAACACCATCCCCGGGATGACAGAAACCAGCCTGGTTCCCGATTCGGCACGGAGCGTGGGCATTTCCTTTGATGAGTTGGTCGATCGGATTGTTTCCGTATCCTTGCTTTGATCGTATTTAATGAGAGGATGTTTATGGAACGAGTAGTTGGAATTCGCCGTAGAGCGTGGGCAGAAATCAATATGGATCACGCACAAAAAAATTTTGAAGCAGTTCGGGCGGTTGTTGCTGAATCGGTAAAGGTTTGCTGTGTGATCAAAGCCAATGGATACGGTCACGGCGCAGTTCAATTAGCGAAGCTTTATGAAAAGCTTCATGCCGATTTCTTTGCGGTTTCCAATATTGAAGAAGCATTACAGCTACGTGAAAATGGAATCGTTCGTCCAATTTTAATTCTTGGATATACTCCGGAGGAATGCGCTCCTATTCTGGCAGAACAGAATATCAGCCAGTGTGTATATTCCTACGAATACGCAAAGGCGCTTGCAGGCTTTGCCCGTGAGGCAGGCGTTCGGATCAAAATACATGTTAAGCTTGATACCGGTATGGGACGGATTGGCTTTATTTGTCGGAAGAATCACGAGTCGGAATTGCAAAAAATAAAGGATGTTTGTCTCTTTCCTGAGTTTATTCCCGAGGGGATTTTCACACACTTTGCGATTGCAGATGAAAATGAAGATGGCGATGCTTATACCAACGAGCAATTTCAAGAGTTTATGGCATCCGTTTCTTATTTGGAGCGGGAGGGAATTGCCTTTGAAATTCGGCATTGCGCCAATAGTGCCGCTATTTTTGATCATCCTGAATGCCATTTGGATATGGTTCGCGCAGGGATTGTTCTGTACGGATTGGCGCCATCGTCGGTCATGAGAAACCTTCCAAGCCTTCTCCCCGTAATGAGCGTAAAGTCCGTGATTTCCCATAAAAAAGAATTGCATGTGGGAGAGTCGGTCAGCTATGGCAGAACCTTTACAGCCGATAAAAACATGACGGTGGCTACGATTCCCGTTGGATATGCCGACGGATTTTGGCGTGCAAACGGTCAGGGGCGTTATTCGGTGATGATTCACGGTCAGTATGCACCGATCATTGGAAGAGTTTGTATGGATCAGATGATGGTAGACGTGAG
>JAZORA010000076.1:0-4358 GCA_045656365.1 Eubacteriales bacterium
GAATACGTTTTCCACTACCGCGCCGCCCTCGTCCAGAACGAAGGAGGGGTCAATGCCGTTTTTCTCAAAATAGTCCACAATGCGGATCGCGCCCTCGCCATTGACCTCCTCGCCGCCCGAAAAGGCGAAGTAGATGTCCCGATCAGGGGTGAAGCCCTCGGCGATCAGGTGATCGGCGGCAAAGAGAATACCGCCAAAGGTGATCTTCGTGTCGAGTGTTCCGCGGCCCCAGATTCGTCCGTCCTTGAGGATCGCCTCAAAGGCAGGCACGCTCCAGGCGTCCTCGTTGACGGGCACCACGTCGTAGTGCGCCATGAGAACGGCGGGGTTCTCCGCATTCTCACCCTTGCCCTTCCAACGGAAGAGGAGGGCACGAGAATCGATCTCTTGAAATTCGCACACCTTGAATACGTTGGGATAGAGAGCGGGGAGCGCGTCGACCAGCTTGCGAAATTCGGCATCGTCCTCCAGAGAGTGATCGGTGTAGGAGACGGTCCGAAAGCGAACGAGGGTACGGAGATTTTCCACCGCTTTGTCCGAGTCGAAGGATTCCAGGGTTTCCGATACCTTAGGCTGAGCCTTCGGCTTGAAGGCAAGAGCCCGAATTATAATCACTGCCAAAAGAGTTAAAAGAGCAAGAGGAATTACAATGGAGAATATATACAGCAACCCGACCGAAATTCCCAAAAGAATCCACTTCATAATCAAAGCACTCCCTTCTTATAGAGGATTCTTGCCACCGCCACGGTAAAGAGAACGCCCACGGGAACCATGATGCCCACGGTGGAGGCGTTGAGGGCGGGGACGAAGATAAACAGGATCAGCATCAGAATGATGGGAGCGATGGAAAGCTTCAGATTCTTGGAAATAAAGACTACCGCCAGACCGCCGAAGAGGGCGGGGAGAATCATATCAAATGCGGGAACGAGGACGGGGGATTCGAGAATGGGGGTTAGGGGAACGATGCAGATTACACCCAAAATGATGATCAGAGTCGTGACGATGCTGGAAACGGCGATGGCGATGGTGGAGATGACCTCTCCCTCCTCGTCCGACGCTTTTACACCCGCTCTTTCCATGGCGTCGATGGCGCAGGGAAGCTTGAGGTTCGAGATGTTACCCGTTACGAAGGAAAGATAAGTACCGCCCGCGCCCAGCATGGGAACGTAGGTAAAGATTTCTACGATACCGACCGCCCAGTACATGGGAGCGGTGGCGATGACGCCCTTCAGGAGAACGCCCCAGTTGGGCAGAACGCCGAAGATCAGAGAAAGAAGGAGGGGGAAGCACAAGAGAACCGTGCCTACCACGATACCCCAGATGCGTCCGTCTCTGTGAACGCTTTCCATGTATGTAAGATTGTTCTTTTTCATGCCGCACCTCCGAGAAGAGAAGTAAAGGGAATGGCGGACGCCATACCCACGATGAGACTCAGGGGAAGGGCGTAGTCGGTGAGCCAACGGATCTTCGCCTTGGTGGCAACAAGACCGCAGATCGCCATCACCGCGGCGGATACCGCCATGACGCAGACGGGGATCAGACCCGAGGTGTCCCCATGGACTACCGTTCCCACGTCGCAGAATACGTAGCCGAGAAAGGCGGAGATCATGCCGAGAAACATGGCGTTGTTGAAGATCTCGCCCCACTTTTTATCCTTCATTCCCACCTTGGCAAGACCGCCCTGAAGCTTTTTCGTCACGAAGGGGACGAATACAAGCCCCGCGGCGATTCCCACCGTCATGACCCACGCGATGGTGATAAAGATCGAGGGATCGGTAATGGTCGTTCCCGCGCCCATGCCTGCCGCCTCCAGCGCATTACCTGCGGCAACCGTCTCGTAGGTGATCGAGCCGATGACCGAGAGGCGAAGCCAAGGGAGGGCGACGCCCAGACTCTTGGAGAGGGCGACTACGCCCACGAGAATGGCAACGGCGGGGGCGATGGTAAAGAGCGCCGCCGACGAAATGGTTTTCTTCAGAGTGGATTTTTCAATGCCAAGCTCCCTCGCGCGCTTCAGGGCGCGCAGGAGAAAATAGACCGATTGCCCCAGCACCAAAGCGATGATGGCGCCAACGATCACGTA
The DNA here is from genome assembly GCA_045656365.1 of Eubacteriales bacterium. Classification (GTDB taxonomy): domain Bacteria; phylum Bacillota; class Clostridia; order Oscillospirales; family CAG-272; genus HGM12713. The sequence continues at coordinate 2,084 of JAZORA010000076.1, forward strand.
GAGGATCGGGTGGTTTACATTAAACGTCATGTTCTGTCTCCTTTTCGGTTTTTTTCTCGGATTTACCGAGCCTTGAGAAATAACGGAAGGTCATGGGCCAGAGCACGCCGCCCACGATGACCATCAGAAAATAGCGAATCATTCGTCCCAACGAGTCGGCGGGGAGGAATGCGTTCAGCGGGAAGCGGAGCAGCTCCTTGACGGCGATTACTAAACCAAGACCGCCGACCGTCTTGATGATCTGTGCCCACCAGACTGCCCCCGTTTCAAAATGTGTCCACTTTAGGTCGACCACCCAGACGCAGATAAGTCCCAGCATACAGCCAAGCATCGTCCAGCCGTTCTTTCGCGCCGACTCCAGATTGTGAATGCTTTCGGACAGATAAACACTTTCGGGGAAGGAATAGAAGGAAACGAAGAGAAGATATGCCACACTCAACGCCGTCATGGAAGCGAGGATCCCGATCATCAGCTTTGGAGAGTCCGCCGCTTTTTTGAAGAGGGGCGCCGCCACGAAGATCAGAAGAAGAGCGATCCCGATCGAGACGCAGACGTCGGCGGGTGTGTGAACTCCAAGATACATACGGGAAAGGGGAACGAGAACGCAAAGTGTAATGGTGGCGGCACGCAAAAGACGACCGCGATTCCAACGGGCGATTCCGCCAAAAAGTCCCACCGAGCTTTGGGTGTGACCGCTGGGGAAGGAGTAGCCCGTTGCCGCCTCCTTTGCCGATTCCACGATGGTGAAGGAGGGATCCTTGACCCAAGGACGGGGAATACGGAAGAGCATTTTGAGGAACTGATTTACAAGCGTCCCCACAAAGCCAACCGAGAGCAGATAGTAGCCTTCATATTTGCTGACACACCAGAACACCAGCATGCCCACCGCCATGAAGACCGTTTCCTCTCCACAGAGGGTCACGAGAGAAAAGAGAAAATCCAGCACGGGATTTCGGATCCCCTCTAAAAAGTACAAAAATGACATAGAGAGCTTCCTTTCTTGTTTTTGAGAATGATGTTTATTATCTTTTATTATATCACATATTTCGCGGCATTTCAATTTTATTTTCGGAGGATTTTTCCATTTGCTTGACTTTTTTCGAGCGATATGCTATAATCGGTAAAACATGAAAAGCACGAGGAGTAAAAATGGAACCGAAGGAGTATATCGTGGTGAGGATCGAGGGAGAATACGCCTATTTAAGGGAGATCGGCAAGGGAGAGGACGAGGATCTCTTTTTAGCACTTGCCCTGCTTCCCATGGGAGTAGACGTGGGAACAAGGCTTCACTACGAGTGGCTGAGCTATACCATTGTGGAATAAAATTTTTCTAAAAGCTTCGTTTGGAGTCGCCGCAAAACGCGTGGCGACTCTTTTTTTGCTTTTTTTGAAAAAAGCATCATTATAATTAAAAAAACGCTTGAAAAATGCGGAAAAATCAGGTATAATATTATATTGGAGTAGCGTTTGTTTTTGGGACGCTAAAAAGACGAAGGGAGAATCGCTGTGTATCTGAAATCTTTGGAATTGCAAGGCTTCAAATCCTTCCCCGACAAGACAAAATTGACCTTTGAGGGAGGAGCGACGGTCATCGTAGGACCGAACGGAAGCGGAAAATCCAATATTTCCGACGCCATGAGGTGGGTGCTGGGAGAGGTGTCCTCAAAAAGCATCCGCGGAACGAAAATGGAGGATATCATTTTTGGAGGCGCGGACAGCCGCAGACCGATGGGATACGCAGAGGTTTCGGTTACCTTTGACAATTCGGGAATGCTCGGACGCCTGGACTGTCCCTACGACGAGGTGACGGTAACCCGCCGTTATTACCGTTCGGGCGAGAGTGAATATTTTATCAACCGCCGCGCCGTCCGTCTGCGCGACATTTACGAGATGTTCATGAACACGGGCGTGGGACGGGACGGTTATTCCATCATCAGCCAGGGTAAGATCGCCGAGATCATTTCCCGTAAGAGCGATGAGAGACGAAGCATCTTTGAGGACGCCTCGGGTATTGCCAAGTATCGTCATAAGAAGAGCGAGACCGAGCGCCGTCTTGCCGCCACCGAGGACAACATGACCCGTATCAACGACGTTTTTTTGGAGGTCGTGGCGCAGGTTGGACCCCTTGAAAAGGAGGCGGAGAAGGCAAAGCGCGCCATTGAGCTCATGGAAAACAAGAAGCGTGCGGACGTCAGTCTCTGGCTCTACGACACCGAAAAGCTGCGCGACGAGCTCTCGTCGGCAGAGGAGGCAATGCAGCACGCAAGCTTCGATC
>JAZORA010000077.1:0-4868 GCA_045656365.1 Eubacteriales bacterium
ATATTATACCATATTCATTATAATTTGTCAATGTATTTCTTTGATAATTTGCATCTAATTATTAATGATAATTATAAGTATAATTTGCATTATTTTTATAACTTTTAATGGTTATACGATAAATTTCAAAAACTTTAGCAAAACAGATTGCTTTATAAATTCCCAAACTATACTTGAGTCATAACATCCAGCGCGTGTGCTAGTGGTTTTCATTAAACAGAAAAAACACGGAAAAGGCTTTCCTTTCCCGTGTTTAACATATAATTATTCGGTGTAAAATCCATCCGCTATCAGCTTTGCTTTAATTTGAGCAACAAACGGTTGCATCCGTCTATATGCTACTTTAGAAATTTCAAGATGATAATCTATATCCTTTTTTAATTCTGCATGGATATGGATAGCGTTACGTATTTCATATATACGTATTAGCTCTGCACAAAACATAGGCATATCTTGACAATCTTCTGCCGCAACAATGGAAGAAGGGGTTTCGGTTTGTTCAGGAATCTCTGTAAGGAGTCCTAATTCAAATGCAAGTTTACATTTCTCATCAAAGCGAATCTTTGTAATGTCTCGTTTTTTCTTTGTTTCAAAATGAGGGATGATTTTTTTGCCGTCATGAGACAAATGGGATTCTAATATTGCTTGTTTTGCGGTGGGAATATCAAATGGTTTATGTACTGTTTGAATTAGCGAATTCTTCACCTGTTCTTCGTCCTTATAGTATTCCTCGAAAAGCAAATAGTGAATGACAGCTTCATAAATAGACGCATACATTAATATTTGCAAACGAACTTCGGCAAGATAGAGTTCATCTTTAGCAGATAATCCCTCAAATATCTTGTATATGTATCGCACATTTTTAAATTCATAGACAATTCTGTTTTTTAGTGTAGCATCTTTTATAAAATCAAATTGCTTTTCGTACCATTCATCATTGTTAAGGTCTCGACAACAATATTCGTCGATTGCTTTCTTGATTTCTTCTGTAAAAGCCATTTTATCACTCCTTAAAACAAAAATTTTTTCCCTATGTGAAACAAGTCCACAACATTTCTGTTGTGGACTTGGATGGCGGAGAAGGAGAGATTTGAACTCTCGCGCCGGTTAATGCCGGCCTACACCCTTAGCAGGGGCGCCTCTTCGGCCAACTTGAGTACTTCTCCGTATGGGGACTCAGCAAGCTCGCCGTTTCTCCGAACTTGCCCTACTATTATACCCCATTATCTTCCGTTTGTCAATATCTTTTTGATCTTTTTCTGAAATTTTCAATTTCCCTCGGCGGACGGATCTTTTTTGCGAAAGATTACCAGCTTACTGAGAAAATAGTTGGAGATCACGACCACGACCGACGACACGACCTTTGCCCAGATTCTTGAGGACAAGCCGATGCTCAAGCCGACGATCGAGATGGTAGGCTCTACGTATCCCAAGCCGTCAAGGAGTGCGATCACGCCCAGATTGATGCCTACCTCCACGAAGTAGGTGACGACTCTGGCGCCCGAAAACATCAGAAGCTGACGAAAGCCCGAGCGGACGCCATGCTCCGCCTCGGTAAAGACCCATTTTTTATTGGTAACGAAGGCAACCAGTACGCCGACGACCCATTGCGCCGTGCTTCCGAGGATGTCCACAAGGGGCGTGGGGTCTCCCTGCTCGTCGTGCCAGATCTTCGTTCCCAGCTTTAGCGTAATATAACACGCGGCAAGAGAAAACACCGTCGTTACCACGCCGAACAAGAGGTATAATATCAGCTGCTTTTTCCCAAGGATCAGCTCTTTTATCTTTTTCACGGGATGACCTCCTTTTTTGGTTAGCCTTAACAAACCGCAGGGAGCCGCTCCATTACTTTTTGATCTTTTCAGCGTAAAGTCTGGCGGCTTCTTCGGTTTTATTTTCGCCAAAGCGGTAATATTGCTTATTTTTCAGGTCGTCTGGCAGGTATTGCTGCTTGACGTAATGGTTCGGATACTCGTGAGGATAGCGGTATCCCGAATAGAGAGGGCTTTGCAGATGCTTCGGGATATTTCTTCCCTTCCCTTCCTCGGCGTCCGCAAAGGCTTCGTTGATCGCCATATAGGCGGAGTTGGATTTTGGCGCGGTCGCCAGAAGGATTGCGGCGTGCGCCAGGGGAACTCTTGCCTCGGGCATACCCAGCTCCTTTGCCGACTCACAGCAAGCGCGGGTGACCACCGCCGCCATGGGGTAAGCAAGCCCCACGTCCTCGCTGGCAATGACCTGAAGCCGACGGCAAACCGAAATCAGCTCGCCGAGGGACAAAAGCTTTCCGAGATAAAAGGCGGTAGCGTCGGGATCCGAGCCTCGAATGGATTTTTGCAGACAGGAGAGAAGATCGAAGTGGGTATCGTCATCGAAATTGCCAACCCTCGTGTGGAAGCCGTCCACGATCTCACGGGTAATCTGCTCGTCTGCCGCGAAAAAGGAATTTTCGAGAAGAACAATGGCGTGACGAACGTCACCTCCCGTTGCGCGGGCGATATAGAGAAGGGTCTCCTCGTCCACCTGCTTTTCCGTGCCCGTCTCTCGGTTCAGGTACGCCACCGCGCGCGTCAGCGCCACGGCGCAATCGGCGGGGGACACGGGCTTGAACTCAAAGAGAGAGGAACGGGAAATGATGGCGTTATACACGTAAAAGTGAGGATTTTCGGTGGTGGACGTAATGAGGGTCACCCGTCCGTCCTCGATGTACTCCAGAAGTGCCTGCTGCTGTTTTTTATTAAAATATTGGATCTCGTCGATATAGAGAAGGATGCCGCCCGTACAAAACACGTTGTTGGTGCTGGCAAGAATGTCCTTCACGTCGGAAAGGCTTGCCGTGGTGGCATTCAGGCGATGAAACACCATGCCCGATTCCCGCGCGATGATCTCTGCCGCGGTGGTTTTTCCCGTGCCGGGCGGGCCGTAGAAAATCATATTGGTCACACGACCTGCCGAGAGCATCTTCCGCACGACACCGTTTTTGCCGAAGAGGTGGGCTTGACCCACGATCTCGTCAAAGGTTTTGGGGCGGAGCGCCTCTGCCGTTCTGATCTGATTCATGTGATTGCTCCTTAGGTGAGAGTCTGATTTTGAGAGGAAAATCCGCCCACAAACTCATCCAGAAGATTCAAAATGTAGGGGAGTGCCATCAATACGATCACCAGCGCGATCGCCATGATCAAAACCATCACGACGGCGCCAAGCCAGGTGGTTCCCTTTTGGTCAAACTTGGTGTCTGCCATGTATTTGAGGTCCTCGGGAATGTAGAAATGATGGCTGTCCGCCTTTACGCGGAAGGGCTTGTCCCGAAATACCTTGTGATATTTGGGGAGGGAGGGATCCTCGGCACGCTTTGCCTCGTATTCCTCTCTTTGCCGTGCAAGGTCGGCAAGATAAGCCTCTTCCTCACGGCAACGGACGACACGGCGCAAATTGACACCGCGCGCTACGCTGTAACGAATGAAGAATTTTTGGGAAAATCCCAGCTCCTCCAGGGTTTTTGCTTGTTCCTCGCCAAGACACTCCTCCCGAAGAAGGGTGCGGACGAAGTCTCCAAGCACTCGTTTATTGAAAACCGAGCCGAAGCCGCCAAGAGCGATACCGATAAAAAGTCCAATGATGATGAGATGGACCGAGATCAACGATCCCCCACCGATCTTCAGGTTTTCATAGACCGCGCCGTCGGTCAGCGCGCTTAAGGAAAGGGCGATGGGTGTTGCCATTTGGTTGTGGTACATAGAATCCTCCGTTCAAAAGTTAGACAAAACAAACCTTGTGTCATTACCGAAGGTGTGTCCAATCCCCGAGGGCGATCGCACTCGGGGATTGGAGATAAAAAATCTTATTTTTTAATGATATCGGTTCCGATATACTTGCGCAGTACCTCGGGAACGACCACAGAGCCGTCTGCAAGCTGATTCTGCTCAACGAGTGCGGGCAGAATACGGCTGGTTGCCAGACCCGAACCGTTCAGGGTGTGAACGAACTCGGTCTTGCCGTTCTCGCGTCTGACGCGCATCATACCGCGGCGTGCCTGATAATCACGGGCGTTGGATACCGAGGAAACCTCCTTGTAGCCGTTCATGGAGGGGATGTTGATCTCGATATCGTAGGTTCTCGCCATGGATGCCGAGCAGTCCTCTGCCGCCAGCTTCACGGTGCGGAAGTGGAAGCCCAGACCCTTTACGAGGTTTTCTGCGTTGGCAACCAGCTCCTCAAACGCCTCGTCACTCTTCTCGGGCAGGGTGTACTGTACCATTTCCACCTTATTGAACTGGTGACCTCTTACCATGCCGCGCTCGTCGGCACGGTAGCTTCCCGCCTCGCGGCGGAAGCAGGGGGTATAGCTGATATACTTACGGGGCAGATCTGCCTCGGTGAGAATTTCGTCGCGGTGGAGGGATACCAGAGCGGTCTCGGCGGTGGGAAGCATGAAGCGGCGGCGCTCATCCTCTGCCGTTTCGAGCCAATATACGTCGTCGGCAAACTTGGGGAACTGACCGGCAGTCAAGCCGCACTCATAGCCCAGCATGTGAGGAACGAGAACCAGCTCGTAGCCGTTGCCCAGATGGGTGTCCACAAAGTAGTTGAGAAGCGCCCACTCCAGTCTTGCGCCCATGCCGCGGTAGATCCAGAAGCCGGCACCCGAAAGCTTGGTGCCTCTCTTGTAGTCGATCAGACCCAGATCGGTGCAGAGATCCACGTGATTCTTGGGCTCAAAGTCAAACTGCTTGGGCTCGCCGAAGAAACGAAGGGGCTCGTTGTTTTCCTTGCCGCCGGGAAGCAGATCTTCGTCGGGCAGGTTGGGAAGACCCAGCATAAAGGAGGTCAACTGCGTCTCGATTTCCTTCAGTTTTTCGTCATTTTCC
>JAZORA010000078.1:0-2167 GCA_045656365.1 Eubacteriales bacterium
GTTCAGAATCCGCCCATGCCGCCCCTCGAGCGGGACGAGCTGGATCGGGTCTATGCCCTTCCCTATATGCGTACCTATCACCCCTCCTACGAAAAGGAGGGCGGTGTTCCCGCCATTGAGGAGGTGCGCTTCTCCATCACCCATAATCGAGGCTGCTTTGGTGCGTGTAATTTCTGCGCACTTGCCTTCCATCAAGGACGGACCGTGCGCTCCCGCAGTGTGGAAAGTGTCCTCCGCGAAGCGAGGATCATCACCGAAATGCCGGATTTCAAGGGATACATTCACGACGTAGGGGGACCCACCGCCAATTTCCGCTACCCCGCTTGTGACAAGCAGCTCACGGACGGCGTCTGCGCTTCGAGAAAATGCTTGGCGCCCACTCCTTGCAAAAACCTGAAGGTCAATCACGAGGAATACCTCCACCTGATCGAGGAGATCGAAAAGCTTCCCCGCATCAAGAAGGTTTTCATTCGCTCCGGAATCCGTTTTGACTATTTGATGCTGGATTCGGACAACCGATTCTTCCGAAAGTTAGTCAAGGATAACGTGAGCGGTCAGTTGAAGGTTGCGCCCGAGCATTGTTCCTCTCCCGTTCTTCGTTGCATGGGGAAACCGGACTTCTCTGTTTACGAAAAATTCCGAGAGAGTTATTTTAAACTAACCACAGAAGCAAAAAAGGAACAGTATTTGGTTCCCTATCTGATGTCCAGCCACCCGGGATCGACCCTGAAGGATGCTTTGGAGCTTGCCCTTTGCTTAAAGCGCGATCACTACGCGCCCGAGCAGGTTCAGGACTACTATCCGACCCCCGGAACCGCCTCCACCGTCATGTTCTATACGGGCATCAACCCCTTAGACATGAAGCCGGTTTACGTTGCGACCGATTATCATGAGAAGCAGCTCCAACGCGCGCTCCTTCAATACAACCGTCCTCAAAACGCCGCCTTGGTTCGCGAAGCCTTGACCAAGCTTGGTAGAGAGGATCTGATCGGCTATGGCAAGGAGTGCCTGGTTCGCCCCGAAAAGGGAGCAAGCGCTTCCTCCGCAAGACGCGAGCAACCGAACCGTGCGCCCGCTTCTCCCAAAAAATCCACAAAAGGCGGAAACACCCCGCGGTCTGCAGATCGTAAAAAAGCGCCCTCTAAAGGCGGAGCGGTAAGTCGCAACAAACCAAAAGCAAATCCACAAAAACCAAACAGCACCGTTTCCAAAAAGAAACGGCGCTGACCACAAAAAAAGCGCCGTCTGTTTTTCTAAACAGACGGCGCCATTTTTTCGAATCAAAAAGAAAACTCAAATACTTTTATCCGACTTTTCCTGCCTTTTCAACGAACTCAGACGGAGTTAGTCCGGTCAAACTTTTGAACACCTTACAGAAGTAAGACGCATTGGCAAAGCCAACCTTTTGAGCGATGATATCCACCGACCAAGAAGAAGCGACCAAAAGCTCCTTTGCCTTTTCTACACGGTAACGCTGAATATACTTCGTGGGAGGGATCCCAAAGACCGCCAAAAAGATCGAACGGTAATAGGTCTCGCCCATTCCCGACATTTCTGCCAGCATGGGCGTATACAGATCCTGCTTTCCGTAATTCTTTTCAATATACTGAACCGAACGGTGAATCAAGCCGTACTTCCCTGCCAAGGTATCGGTATAGGACTGAATGGTCGAGATCTGCGTGAGAAGACTGTAAATCTCCGACAGACATTTGGAGTGATACGCAGGACCGCGCAGATTCCAATAGTGGAGAAGATTTTTCGCCGTAACGAGAATATCCCCCTCATTGCTGATGAAATAAGAGGTCGCCGCCTCACGTGCCGCCGCCTCGGTTTCCAGCTCGATCACGGTACATGCTACCTCGCGATCCACGTAGAGCGAATACGAGACACCGGCAGGCAGATATAACACGTGGTTGGAATCGGCAACCAGCTCCCGATCCCCAACCCGATATACCGAGCGCCCACGGCGCTTCAGGATCAAAAGCGAGCAAGAGGTGATTGCCTCGGCGCTCGTCTCCTCCTCCACAGTTCGGCTATATATATCACAGATCTTTTTTACAATCAAATTAGATATGTCGAATTTTTTCATCTTGTTTTTTGCTCTCCGCTCGTTTTTTTCAGTAAAAACTGTATTTTTACATAAATATAGTACCATATTCGACGAAAT
>JAZORA010000079.1:0-5978 GCA_045656365.1 Eubacteriales bacterium
CTTTTATGCTTTGTACTTCTCTCTTGTTGTTCAATTTTCAATGACCATTCTCGCTACCCGCTCTTGCGGACAGCTTGACTATTATATCATACCTCCTCCCCCTTGTCAATACCTTTTTTGAAATTTTTTAAAAATTTTTTCAAAGGTGTTTTCTCGGTCTCTTCGGTATGATCTCCTCCGCCTCATCAGCGCGGCTTGTGTATTTTAGCACATCAAAAAGTGTTTGTCAACCCCTTTTTCCAAATTTTTTCAGCTTTTTTCAAGTTTTTGCAAAAAAACCGCCCGTTTGCCTCCATTCGACCAAATCGTCCCTCTAAAAATATAAAGCGGGGCGAATTTTTTCATCATTTTAAAAACTCGTCCGAATTCGACGAAACTTTCGGTTGACACGGCTATTTTTTCTTGCTATAATTTGGATAAGACATGGAATTGGTTGTCCATATTTACACATATAATATAAGGATGTTTCAATGAAATCGTTTCGTTTTTATGCTTCAGTGCTGGCGCTGTGCTCCCTCCCCCTTGTCCTTTGGGGATGCGTGGAGGATTGTGCCCATGACTCCTTTTCGGAGACGGTCGTCGAGCCGACCTGCGATCGGGAGGGATACGTTTTACACATCTGTGATGATTGCTCCTTTGAGTATCACACCGACATAACCTCGCCGACGGGTCATTCACTCTCCGAGAGCATTGTTGCTCCGACCTGCACGGATGAGGGTTACACGCAATATGAATGTGCCTGCGGTTACAGCTTTCAGTCTGACTTTGTTCAGCCGATCGGCCACGCCTTCTCCACGGAGACCGTTTCGCCCGATTGCAACTCGGCGGGTTACGTGAAAAACACCTGTACCGTCTGTGAGACTACGTACAACACCAACGAGACTCCGCCTCTTGGGCACACATTCAAAAAAACCGCCGTGGTCGAGCCGACCTGCGACGCCTCGGGATACACGGAGGAAACCTGCACGGTCTGCAGCTTTACGTACGAGAGCGAGTTGGTCTCTCCCCTCGGTCATGACTGCGCCTTCCGCGTCACGCATCCCACAAAGCAAACGAGCGGTTCCATCACCGGTGTCTGTGACTGTGGCTATACAAGAACCGATCCTCTGCTCTACACCGACGTCTTTCCAAACGGATACGTGACCGAAAACGATCAACCCCTCGCCAAGGGAGTGGACGTTTCCAAGTGGCAGCACTCGGTAGGAGACGGAGGCGAATGCAATCCCTTGGATTGGGTCGCCATTAAAAACGCGGGCTTTGATTTTGCGATTTTAAAGGCAGGAAGCTCCAACGGTATGGATCCTGTCTTTGAGATGAACTACGAGGATGCCAGAGAAGCGGGGCTCCAGCTCGGTGTTTACTTCTACACCTACGCCACCACCATGGAGGCGCTTCAAGCCGAAGCCAATCTGCTTGTTTCTTGGTTGGAAGGCAAGCAGTTCGAATATCCCATCTACTTTGACCTGGAGGATCCCTCGATGCCTTCTCTCGGTAAAGATACGCTGAGTGAATTTTGCAGAGAATTTATTTCCATCCTTCGAGAAAACGGATATTACGGCGCGCTTTATTCCAACAACACCTGGTTGACCGATTATCTGCACGGCGGCGACCTGAAGAACGAACTTGAGGTCTGGTATGCCCGCTATCCAAGCAACGACGAGATATCGCCCGACTACACTCGGACGTGGAACACCGAAAGATACGGCGCTCAGCTTGGCATGTGGCAATACACCCAGACCGGAGTCATCGAAGGCTTCGAGAGCGTTTACTTCGATTTCAATTACGTATATCGGGATTACCCCACCCACATTCAGCGATACGGATTTAACGGTTATTCCCCCACGGAATTTCCTCCGCGCTAAGAAAAGCCGATCGGTTGCGACCGATCGGCTTTTCTTCATTTTATTATATATAGGATTTCATTCATTCTCGCGGGAAACCATGCGAAGCGCCAGGCGGATCTCGCCACTCTCAAAGCCGTAGCGCATGAGAGAAGCAACCAGCTTCCGTTGATCCTGGGGGTCGGTCGGAAGCTCCCCCACCTGCTTACGGATTCGCTCGGCGCAGAGCTCGGCAAAATCCATTCCATCCTCCGACAAGGCTTCGATCGCTTCCCGAATCGACTCATGGCTATACCCTTTTTCCCGCAACGCCGATACGATTCTCCGTCTGCCCCAGAGCTTGCGGATGCATCGCTCCGCTTCTCGCAAGGCATCTTCCGAGGGATTCAAATACCCCTGATCCTTCAGCATCTCCACCGCCTCCCGGGCGATTTCGAGACGAATCCCCTTCATCTGAAGCTTTCGACAAAGCATTCGCTCCGAAGCGCTTCCGTAAGAAAGGATTCCCAGCCCACGCTTGACCGCGGCATGAAGCTCGGCGCCGCGGACCACGGCGTCGTAGCATGCCCGATCCACCTCGCCTACGGCAAGCCGCAGGTCGGCAACCAAGGACACGGGAATCAAAAACCGCTCCCGCTGGGTGTCCTCGCCATTTCGTATCTCAAAAGAAACCACAATCTGCTCGCCCTCGCGGGCAGACAGGGAAACCAAGGTGAGAACCATCAGAATTCCTCGTCCTCTTTGATGGTGCGGATGTCAAATTCATCCCCATCATCCTCGTCCAGCTCAAACTCCTCTTCTGCCTCGGGAAGCTGATCCTTCATGCTCCGAACCTTCATATCCAGCTCGGCAAGAAGCGCCGCGTTGCCCTCGATCAGCTTACGGACGTTATCCTTGCCCTGACCGATGCGCTCGCCGTTATAGGAGAACCAGGATCCGCTCTTCTTAATAATATCCAGCGCGATACAGTAGTCGATGATCTCGCCCGAGCGGGAAATTCCCTTTCCGTAAAGAATATCAAACTCCGCGGTTTTGAAGGGAGGCGCCACCTTATTCTTAACCACCTTGCAGCGAACGTGGTTTCCGTACACGTCATTGCCGTTTTTCAGCTGCTCGGTCTTGCGGACGTCGATCCGCACCGAGGAATAAAACTTCAGGGCGCGACCGCCGGGGGTCGTTTCGGGGTTTCCGTACATCACGCCCACCTTCTCACGAAGCTGGTTGATGAACACGAGAACCGTATTGCTCTTGGAGATGACCGACGAAAGCTTACGCATCGCCTGAGACATCAGTCTCGCCTGCACGCCTACCGTCGCCTGTCCCATGTCACCCTCGATCTCCTGTCTCGGCACGAGCGCCGCCACAGAGTCCACCACCACGATATCAATAGCGCCCGAGCGAACCAGCTGCTCGGTAATATTCAGGGCGTCCTCACCGCAATCGGGCTGAGAGACCAGGAGATTGTTGATATCCACACCCAATGCCTTGGCATATACGGGATCCAGCGCGTGCTCCGCGTCGATAAACGCAGCCTCACCGCCCGCCTTCTGCACCTCGGCAATAATATGAAGAGCAACCGTCGTTTTACCCGAGGATTCCGGACCAAAGATCTCAATAATTCTTCCTCGCGGTACACCGCCGATTCCCAGCGCCAGATCCAAAGAGATCGAGCCCGTGCTGACCGCCTGAACCGCCATGTGAGTATTCTCGCCCAAACGCATGACCGAGCCCTCGCCGTGCTTCTTTTCGATCTGCGCGATTGCCGTTTTCAGCGCCTTCGCCTTGGATTCCTTGTCGCTATCGGGAGCCACCATCAATTCTACCTTCGGTTTTTTTGCCGTTGCCATAACGCACCTCGTTTTCGTTTTTTGAGCCATCCTTGGGACAGCCACGCAATTTACGGTATCATTATACACCCATTCCACACACTTGTCAATAGATTTTTCAAATATTTTTCCAAAAACGGAATTTTTCATTTATTTCAAACGCTCGTTTTTTGTCGAGTACATTTTATTTTCCCTTTTTGGAATTTGCGACCGTCTTGCAAAAAATCTTGCATTTTTCCGATTTTTTTTGCTTCTCTACTTTTCATTTTTCTAAGTTTATGGTATAATATATATCGTGATATTTTTGCAAAAGCAAGAATCAACTTTATTTTCATTTTCAAAATACGAGGTATTTACATGGGCGGTTTTTTTGGTGTTGTATCCAAAGAGGATTGCGTATTTGATCTTTTCTACGGCGTAGACTATCACTCTCATCTGGGAACCAGACGAGCAGGTATGGCGGTATATGATCCGGAGCTCGGCTTCGACAGGGCGATCCATAATATTGAAAACGCACCCTTCCGCACGAAGTTCAACTCCGAGGCGAACTCCATGCAGGGTCATATGGGAATCGGCTGTATCTCGGACTACGAGGCGCAACCCATTCTGGTTCGTTCCCACCACGGAACCTTTGCCATTACCACCGTTGGCAAGATCAACAACACAAAGGAGATCGTGGATAAGATCATCGCAGGAAACGTCCACTTTTTCGAAATGCACGGCGGAGAGATCAACCCAACCGAGCTGGTTGCCGCTATCATCAATCAAAAGGAAAACTTTATTGAGGGAATCCGTTATGCTCAAGAGCTGGTAGACGGCTCGGTCAGCATGCTGGTCCTGACTCCCATGGGCATTTACGCCGCCCGTGACCGTCTGGGAAGAACGCCCGTGGTTCTCGGCAAAAAGCCGGGTGGCTACTGCGTCAGCCTAGAGAGCTTCGCTTACCTGAATCTCGGCTATCACGCCGATCGGGAGCTGGGACCCGGCGAGATCGTCGTGATCAACGAGGAGGGCGCAAAAACCCTCGTTGCCCCCGGCAAGGATATGAAAATCTGTGCCTTTATGTGGATCTATTACGGCTATCCCGCCTCCTCCTACGAGGGAAGAAGCGTGGAGGCGGTTCGTTACAATTGCGGTAAGCTCTTGGCTCGCCGCGATGACGCCACACCCGATATCGTGGCGGGCATTCCCGACTCGGGCATCGCCCACGCCATCGGCTACGCCGAGGAATCGGGCATTCCTTACGCCCGTCCCTTTATCAAATACACCCCCACTTGGCCTCGCTCCTTCACGCCCCCCAACCAGAAGAAGCGAAATCTGATCGCCAAGATGAAGCTGCTCCCCGTTCACGAGCTGATCAACGGCAAGAGTCTTCTTCTGATCGACGACTCCATCGTTCGCGGAACGCAGCTTCGCGAAACCACCGAATTTCTCTACGAGAGCGGCGCCAAAGAGGTCCACATCCGCGTGGGCTGTCCCCCTCTCTTCTTCAACTGTAAGTATCTGAGCTTTTCTCGCTCCACCTCCGAAATGGAGCTGATTACCCGCCGTGCCATTGCGCACCTCGAGGGAAAAGAGCCTGACGAAGCGATGATCAAGGAATACGCCGAGGCCGACGGAGAAAAGTATCGGAACATGGTGGAGCTGAGCTGCAGAAAATTGCACTTCACCTCCTTGCGCTACCACCGTCTGGACGACCTGATCGAGGCAACGGGACTTCCCGAGGATAAGCTCTGTACCTATTGCTGGAGCGGAAAACAGGATTGACCGATCCCCTACATGATGAATAAGGAGGACAATATGTCGGAATTGATGATTACAAAGGATAATTTTGAGACGGAGGTTCTCGCATCCGAGCTTCCCGTTCTCGTGGATTTCTTCGCCACCTGGTGCGGCCCCTGCCGTATGCTCGCTCCCACTCTTGAGGAGCTGAAAAAGGACTATGAGGGTCGGGTGAAAATCGTAAAGATCGACGTGGATGCTGAGCCCGAGCTTGCCATTCGCTATCGCGTATCCAGCATCCCCACTCTGCTCTTCTTCAAGAACGGAGAGGTGGTTGCCACCTCCATGGGACTGAAGCCCAAGGCAGCGCTGGAAGCAATGCTGAACGCATAAATAAAACAAAAAAAGAACACACCCCATGAGGTGTGTTCTTTTTTGTTTTCATTTTAGAAAACCTTACTTTTTCGGTGTGACGGTAACCACCACGTTTTGATTATACCAGGTGTCCTCGTTCTTGCCCGATGCGCCGTAACGCAAGAACAGATCCTTCTCCAGGTCGGCGATCTTGACGCGGGTCTGGATCGTCAGG
>JAZORA010000080.1:0-4118 GCA_045656365.1 Eubacteriales bacterium
GGTATACGAGGGAAGCGTTTCGAACCTGACCGTAAGCGGCTGTACCGTGGACATCAGCGAGAAGAGCAACAACTACGCGTGTCTTGCGGGCGCTCTTTATAACGCGTCGCTGACCGATTGCCGAGTGGTGGATAGCAGCGTGAAGGTTTCCAAGGAGCGCGGCGAAGCCAACATCGGCGGCATGGTCGGACTCTCTGAGGATTCGAGCATTAAAAATTGTGAGGCGACTGCCGTGGTCAACGTCTACCGCGATCAGGAGGCGTCCGAAAGCGCGGGCATGTTCGTGGGCGGTCTGGTTGGAACGTATCGCGTAAGCGAACAGGAAACGCCCGCCGATTCCATGGCCGTAGAGAGCTGCAAGTCGAGCAGCACGGTCACCGTTTGGAACAACGAGGGGTCGATGTACGTAGGCGGAATCGCCGGATACGTGTACGAGGTGAAGGGATCTTCCTTTGACGGAACGGTCACCGCTTCGTCGTATACAGGTTCGATCGGCTACGATTACGTGGGCGGAATCGCCGGTAAGCTTCTCAACGCCGAGGCTTGCTCGGTGAAGAGCGACCTGACTGCCAATACCAACGGACATCTCTTTGCGGGCGGTATTGCCGGCAAAATGGAAAAGGGAAAGATTCTGAATTGCTCCTACGTGGGTGCGATCAACGCCGCGACCGTAGGCTATGATTCCTATACGGGTGGTATCGTGGGCGAGCTTGACACCGATGGAACGATCGATAGCTGTCTGGCGGCAGGAACGATTCATGCTCAGTCGGGACGTCTCGGAAGCTCCTGCAACGCCAACGCAGGCGGTATCGTGGGACACTCGGGTCGGGATATGACGGTGAGGTCCTGTCTGTCCCTCGGAAGCGTTTCCGCCTTGGGAAGCAGCTCCTATTCCGCAAGTATTACGGGACGTTGCACCTACGGAGCGACGAACGTGGACGCCACCAAGCACGGATTCTTTAACTGCTATACGGGAATGACGGTCAGCACAGCTCCCGAAAGCATTGAGATTGAGGGAACGGTTGCCACCGTCGAGCAGCTGGAATCTGCCGCTTTCTATACCGACGTATTGGGCTGGAGTGCTGACGTCTGGGAGATCGGAACCCCCAATATGGAAGGAAAAACCTATCCTATTATTAAATAAGACAAGCGCATATGTTTCTTCCGCGAAGCCACCTACGGCTTCGCGGAAGGGCTTTTTAAAAAAATTAAAAAAATCTCTTGACAAGCATTTGTGATCGTGGTATAATGAGTCTACCTCTGCGCGTAGGCTTTTTTGTTTTGCCCGAATGCGCCATGCCGAAAGGCTCGGACAAACCCTGCACGGTGAGGGAGGTACACAGACTTTTCCTTCGGGAAAAGCCAAATAATTTGAAATGGGAGGTGCCGCTAATATGGCTAATGATGCAAGAGTCAAAATTACTCTGGTATGCACCGAGTGCAAGCAGAGAAACTATGACACGAAGAAAAACAAAAAGAATGACCCTGACAGACTTGAGCTGAAGAAGTACTGCAGGTTCTGCCGCAAGCACACTCTTCACAAAGAATCCAAGTAATTGGGGGGAAGAGAAGATGGCAGATAAGGAAAAGAAGGTCGCAGAGGCCGAAGCAAAGTCCCGTAAGCCCGAGAAGAAGAAGGGCAAATTGACGGGCGCTTGGCGCGGTTTCAAAAGCGAAGTAAAGAAAATCGTATGGCCCTCATGGAAGCAGGTACTCAAGAACACGGCAGTGGTAATTGTAGTGGTGTTAATCTGTGCGGTTATCATCGGTGCGCTTGACTATGCTTTTTCCCAGGGTATCATCGCTTTGACAAAGCTCTTTGCTTAAGACTCAGAGGATTTGACATGAGTGATATTAACGAAATGAACGTTGGACCGAGATGGTACGTGGCGCATACTTATTCCGGTTATGAAAACAAGGTAAAGGCAAGCCTTGAAAAAATTATTGAAAATCGCGGACTTGGACATCTGTTCTTTGACATTCGCGTTCCCGTGGAAACGATCATCGAAAAAAACGGTGACGTGGAAAAGGAAGTGGAGTCGAAGATTTTCCCCTGTTACGTCTACATTAAAATGACGATGACCGAGGAAAGCTGGCACGCGGTACGAAACATTACGGGTGTTACGGGCTTTGTAGGTCCCGGATCCAGACCCACTCCTTTGAGTGAGGAAGAGGTGGATTTCCTGAATTTCGATACCAAGCGCGTAGAACTGATGGTGAAGGTCGGAGACAACGTCGTGGTAAGCGAAGGGTTGTTCGAGGGCTACACGGGAACAGTTCAGGCGATTTCCGATGATATGAAGAAAATCACGGTGCTCGTTAAGAGAGGACGCCGCGATATGCCTGTTGAGCTGGATGCAAATATCGTAAAGCTCGCTTAAGGTGACGTAACGTCACAACGGTGGGAGGGAGAAAAATTTTTTGAATTCTCCCGTATATTGACCACAATGGAGGTATTTTAAAATGGCAAAGAAAGTTATGGGCTATATCAAGCTGCAGCTGCCTGCCGGTAAGGCAACTCCGCAGCCTCCCGTAGGACCGGCTCTCGGTCAGTACGGTGTTGCAATTCCTGTATTTACGAAGGAATTCAACGAAAGAACGAAGAATGACATCGGTTTGATCATTCCCGTTGTTATCACGGTTTACGCAGACCGTTCCTTCACCTTTATCACCAAGACTCCCCCCGCTCCCGTTCTGATCAAGAAGGCAGCAGGAATCGAGTCCGGTTCCGCAAAGCCGAACAAGACCAAGGTGGCAAAGATCACCTCGGAGCAGGTTCGCAAGATCGCTGAGACCAAGATGCCCGACCTGAATGCAGCAAACATCGACACTGCAATGAGCATGATCGCAGGAACTGCGCGCTCGATGGGCGTTGTTGTTGAGGACTAAGGAGGGAATTGAACATGGGAAAGAAATATACGGATAGCGTAAAGCTGATTGATAAGGCTAAGGTTTACGATCCCTCTGAGGCTCTGGATCTGGTATGCCAGACTTCCAAGGCAAAGTTTGACGAAACCATTGAGATTCACATTCGTCTGGGTGTTGACTCCCGTCACGCTGACCAGCAGGTTAGAGGCGCGGTTGTTCTCCCCAACGGAACCGGTAAGAACGTAAAGGTTCTGGTATTCGCAAAGGGCGACAACGTTCAGAAGGCTCTGGACGCAGGCGCTGACTACGCAGGTGGTCCTGAGTACGCAGAAAAGATCGTTCAGGAGAACTGGTTCGACTTCGACGTAGTCATCGCAAGCCCCGATATGATGGGCGTGATCGGTAAGCTGGGTAAGGTGCTCGGTCCTAAGGGCCTGATGCCTTCTCCTAAGGCAGGTACCGTTACTCCCGACGTTGCCCGTGCAGTAAACGAGGCAAAGGCAGGTAAGATTGAGTACCGTCTGGACAAGACCAACATCATCCACTGCCCCATCGGTAAGGCTTCCTTCGGTGTTGAGAAGCTGACCGAGAACTTCAACACGCTGGTTGGCGCTGTTATTAAGGCAAAGCCCGCCGCTGCGAAGGGTCAGTATATCAAGAGCTGCGTTATCGCAAGCACCATGGGCCCCGGCATCAAGGTAAACCAGGCAAAGCTTGGCTAATTCCGATTGACGGAGTTACAATAAAGAAAACGGATCTTCCACGGAAGACCCGTTTTCTTTATTTTTTGACCAAATCTGGCGGAAATAAAAATAAAATCTTCCCATATTCTTTGGATTCGGTAAAAATACTTGACATTTGACCCGAAATCGTGTAAAATATTAGTATGTGTCAGAGAATTGCGATTTTGCATCCTGTCCTGTGGACAGATGCGCTCTAAACTCCAAAAAAGGTGGAAGCGGTGCTTCGTACTTTTATGATACAGAACGAAAAATAAAAAATAAGGAGGTGTTTTTATGGATTTATGGATGTGGGCAGTCTTGGGCGCCACGCTGGGCGCTGTGGTTGCCGGTGTCGTATTTGGCTTGATCTTCTATCGCGTCGGATATAAGAGACGTCAGGAAAAAGCGGAATCGGAAATCGGATCTGCTGAGGAAGAAGCCAAGCGCATTCGGGAAGAAGGCGCAAAGCAAGCCGAGACCCAGAGAAAGGAAGCCCTGCTCAGCGCAAAGGAAGAAATCCTCAGACAG
>JAZORA010000081.1:0-8182 GCA_045656365.1 Eubacteriales bacterium
GAACCATTGTCTTCCTAAGCCCGCTTGGCCTCCGACTTCTTGAAGGAGATCAGTAAGGCGGCGAAAAGCTTTGCCGCAGGGAACTTTGACGTGCGTGTGCCCGTAAAGGGACGGGACGAGGTGGCGGAGCTTGCCGTGGCGTTCAACAACATGGCGGAATCCCTCAACAACTACGATACCATGCGCAATACCTTTATGTCCAACGTGTCCCACGATCTTCGCACACCCATGACCTCTATTTCGGGATTCATAGATGGAATCCTCGACGGCGTGATCCCTCCCGAAAAGCACGAATATTATTTGGGACTTGTATCGGCGGAGGTCAAGCGGCTTTCCCGATTGGTCTCGACGCTTTTGGATATTTCAAGGATTCAGGCGGGAGAGCGAAAGTTTACCATGACCGGCTTTGACATCTGCGAGATGGGACGGCAGATTCTGATCTCCTTTGAGCAGAAGATCGACGAAAAGCATCTGGACGTCTCCTTCTTATGTGACGAAGAAAAGCTATTGGTTACGGCGGATCGAGATGCCATCTATCAGATCCTTTATAACCTTTGTGACAACGCCGTAAAATTCTCGGCAGAGGGGGGAGCGCTCCGCATCGAGATCCGCAGACAGAAGAACCGCAAGGTGCTGATCTCGGTCTATAACGAGGGGCAGGGAATTTCCCCGGCGGATATTCCTTACGTCTTTGACCGATTCTATAAGAGCGACAAGAGCCGCGGACTGAACAAGTCGGGCGTGGGACTTGGCTTGTTTATTGCCAAGACCATTGTGGAGGCGCACCGAGAAAAAATCTGGGTGGAAAGCGAATACGGAAAGGATTGTTGCTTTAATTTTACCTTGTCAGGTGAATAAAAGCTCCGCCCTCGGCAAAAGAATACATTAAGGAAGCAAACGAGACATTCGTTTGCCTTACGGATTCTTTGTCGGGAGGGCACATGACGGAACGCAACGATCAAAATGAAATCAGAGAGAGGGAGGAGGGGCTTCGCAGGGAAGCAATCCCCACCTCGGCGGAGCTTGTGGATGCGGCAGAGCAGGAGCAGAGTAAAATCGGGTTTTCTTTGGAGCTCGATCCTGCACCTTCGGTGGAGGAGGCGACCCCGACTCCATGTGAGACCTCACAGCCATCGGGGGAAGCCGAAATGACGGTAGAGAGGAATCTTCCCGACGTGCCGCCCGTGGCACTTCCGCAAAAGACGACCTCCGACGAAACGGTTCCACTCATTCGGACAGAGGAGCAAGAGCTTCGCCCACCGATCAAGGAGAAGGTCGAGGAGCCTTGGAGTGATCCGTTTGAGGAGAGCGAGGAGCCATTGGCGGACCCGATGCCGCCGAAAAAAGCCTCCGGTTGGCGCAAGGTGGCACTGGTGGCATGCTTTCCCATCCTGTCGGTCCTCTTTGCGACCGGTGTGATGCTTTTTGCCCTGGTCCGCAAAGACGGTATGGGCGTCCCCCTTCCCGAGGAGGAAACCACCGAGGTGGGAGCCTTGGAGGCGGGGGCTGACCGAGTGATCTTCGTGAAGCAGTACGACGATCAAAGCGGATTGTTGACGACTCCTGAGCTATATGCTCGGTACGCGGATACGGTGGTTTCCATTGTCGGTGCGGGAGACGAAAGCTCGGGCGTGGGCTCGGGATTCTTCCTCCGAGAGGATGGCTATATTGCCACTGCCTATCACGTGGTAGAGGGAATGAACCAGCTGACGGCAATTCTTTCGGGCGGTAGGGCGTGCTCGGCAACACTGGTGGCGGGAGATCCCTTGACCGATCTGGCGCTCCTCAAAATCGATGGAACGGGATATCCCACCGTCCAAACGGGCTCGTCCGACTCTCTTCTTACGGGAGAGCGGGTGATTGCCATTGGGACGTCGGCTTCGACGGACTATGCGGGAAGCGTTTGCTCGGGAGACGTTTCCTACGATTCGAGGGTGGTGCGGATCTACGACGCACAAGGTGTTCTTGAAAAAAAGATGAAGCTGATTCAAACCAATGCCCCCGTCAATCCGGGAAATTCGGGTTGCCCCTTGTTTAATGAATACGGAGAGGTGATCGGTGTGATCACCATGCGGCTTGGTAGCGATTATACGGGGATTGGATTTGCCATTCCCATAGACGGCGCATTGCCTATTTTTGAGGCGATGATGGCGGAAGAGCCGCTGGATGATGCGCTTTTGTCGGCCATTGGTGCGTATGCGCCCAAGCTGGGGATCCTCGGGGAGCGAGCAAGCGAGGCGGGAATTCTTGGCGTTCGGGTGATGGATTTTGTCGACGAATACGGCTCGGCGTCTTCGGTTCTCGAGCGGGGAGATCTGATTATTCAAGTAGACGGTACTCCCGTTTCCGACCCTAAGGAGGTCTCGGCGGTCATTGCGGAAAAGAATCCCGAGGAGAAGGTCTCGGTGATGGTGCTTCGCGGAGGACAACGCTTGACCTTTTCGATCACACTTGGAAAATAATAGAAAAATAAGCGGTTTCAGACAAAAAACGGAAAACCACTTGCAAAGAGCAGGGTATTGTGATATAATATATTAATATATCCAAACACCCTGCTTTTTTGTGTGGTGTTTGCACAACGATTGAAACAAATTGAAACAGTTCATAGAATTGAGTGAAGGAAGGAGACGAAATGGGAGCTTTGTCGATCTGGGAAGTTTTATTGCGACTGCTGGTTGCATCGCTTTGTGGCGGAATCATCGGAATCGAGAGAGGAAGAAAGCATCGCGCCGCGGGTTTTCGTACACACATGCTGGTTTGTATGGGCTCGGCACTGACCATCGTCCTTGGTACATATTTGTCTGTCATGATGGCAGGATCGCTTTGGCATTTGGATCCCGAGACGGACTTTGTCAAAACCGATATTTCCCGTTTCGGTGCGCAGGTGATCAACGGAATCGGTTTCGTTGGCGCGGGAACGATCATCGTAACGGGTCGTCAGCAGGTGAAGGGCATGACGACGGCGGCAGGACTTTGGGCATCCGCTTGTATGGGCCTTTCCATTGGCGCAGGCTTTTATTCTGCGGCGCTGATTGGCTGCGTGTTTATCATTCTCACCATTGTGGTCTTTTCTAAGCTGGAGCGCTTCATTTTGTCCCGTACCCGTAACATCAACATTTTCGTTGAGTTTGAGCATACCGACGATCTGACCGATATCGTGGAAAAGATCCGCGAGCAGCAGATCCGTATTTTTGACGTAGAGATTACCAAGGCAAAAGGGGGGACATACCCCAATGCGATTTTTTCCTTACAGCTTCCGAAAAAGAAGCCCCATACCGCGGTGATGACAGCCATTGCCGAGGTCGATGCGGTGCGAAGCATTGAAGAAGTGTAAGAATCGTAAGGAGGGAGGAAGGATATGCTTGAATTTTTGAATGTATTTCGCGGAGCACACCTGGACGTGTGGTCCGTGGCGGTTCGACTGCTGCTGGCAATGATCTGTGGCGGCTGTGTTGGTCTTGAGCGTGAAAGAAAGCGCAGACCCGCAGGCTTCCGTACGCATATTTTGATCTGTCTTGGCGCGGCAATTACCACCTTGACCAGCCAATATCTGGTTTTGGAGCTACATATGTATACCGATCCTGCCCGTCTTGGCGCGCAGGTGATTGCGGGAATCGGCTTTATCGGCGCGGGAACGATCATCATTACCAAGCGCAGACAGGTCAAGGGCTTGACGACGGCGGCAGGACTTTGGGCGGCGGCGATCGTCGGTCTTTGCTGTGGCGCGGGATTCTTTGAGGGAGCGGTGGTCGCTACCTTGATCATCCTTATGGCAGAGATTCTCTTTGCGAAGCTGGAGTATTTTATCGTGTCGAACGCCAGAGCCTTCAATCTTTATGTGGAATACACCGAGAGCACCCATCTCGGAACGATCGTGGATTCCATTAAAAAGACCGGTGCGTATATTGTGGATATGGAGATCACGAAGAGCACGGGAGAGGGGCGTAACCCCTGTGCCATCTTTTCCATTCAGACGCCCCGAAAGATCTCCCATCAGCAAATGATGGCGCAGATCGCCAAGCTGGAGGGCGTAGCCTCGGTAGAAGAGCTGTAAGAATTATTATAGAAAAAGAAAACCCAGCGGATGGAGGATTCCATCCGCGGGACTTTTTATTTCGTATATTGCTCCAAAAAGGCGAGGAGTGTCTCAAGATAGAGCCGGGGGTCGGTATAGACCGACTGACCGTGCTTGGCACCCTCAACACGCAGGTATTGCAGATGGGTCGGATGCTTTTTTGCGATACGATCTGACATTTCCACGGGGACGTAGGTATCCTTTGTGCCGTGGATCAGCAGAATGGGACGCTTGTTTCCAAGGAGCGCCTGATCCACCGAAACCGAGCGGTAAGAGAAGCCTGCCAACCATTTACTCCAAGCATTCATAAAATAAATCAGGGGAATGGGTGGGAGCTTGTGCTTGTGCCAAAGTGTCCGCTTGATGATTTCAAAGGGAGAGGTAAAGGGACAATCGGCAACGATGGCACAAACCGAGGAAGGTAGCTCCTCCTCGGCGGCAAATAAAACGGTTGAGCCCCCCATGGAGATTCCCATCAGAACGAGAGGGAGATGGGGAAACCGTTCCTCCGCCATGCGGCACCAAAGGGAGGCGTCCCGTTTTTCCTTCGCACCGAAGCAAATATATTGTCCGTCACTGTCGCCGTGGGCGCGCTGTGAAAGGAGGAGAAGGTGGTATCCCGCCTCGTGGATTGCTTTGATTTGAACCGATCCGTCCCGTCGGCAGGAGGAATGGTAGCCGTGAAAAAGCAGAACCACGCCACGGGCCTCGTTTGGGGCGGGAAGAAAGACACCGCGCAGCGCAAGACCGTCCTCGGATTGGATCGATACCTCCTCCCACGACCGAGAATCAAACCACACCCGACTTTCATCGAGCAGAGTTTGCCCCTTAGGGGGAAGTGGAGAACGACCGCCGTGCGCGCGCCGATCGGCAGGATAGCGTCTGCGCCGATGATTGGCGTTTCGAAAGGCAAAAAAGCTGGCGGTCAGAAAGAAAGCGAAGAAAACGAAAAATAAAAAGAGCGCGAGGGGAACGGCGCTCGAAAACACATCCCAATTCATGGACACGCACCTCCGTGATTCATGCTGTTAGTATACCATAATTCGGTCGGCTTTTCAAGTTTTTTCCCGACTCCTTCAAAAAAAGCTCTTTTTTGCATGGATTCTTCTAAAATAGGAAACCTAAGAGTATTGGAGGTGGATATGAAACGGAACAGAAGAGGCAAGGAGTGTCGGTATCTTTTCTGGAAGCGGGTCTTGGATGTGTTCTTTTCGGCGCTCTTATTGATATTTTTGTGGATTCCCATGGGGGTGATCGCCATTGCCGTTGGCTTGACCTCAAGGGGAGGGATCTTGTTTCGGCAGATACGGGTCGGACGGAACGGCGATCCCTTTGTTTGCTATAAATTCCGAACGATGATGGCGTGGGCGCCAAGGGATTGTCCAACCTCGGAGCTTGGCGATCCATCACCCTACGTTACACCCATCGGACGCTTTCTGCGGCGCACGAGTCTGGACGAGCTTCCACAGCTTTGGAACGTTTTGCGAGGCGATATGAGCCTTGTGGGACCGCGCCCCCTGATTCCCAAGGAGGGAGAGATTCACAAGCTGCGCCACCGTTGTGGGGTCTATGCGATCCGTCCCGGAATGACGGGGTTGGCACAGGTCAGCGGAAGAGATTTTCTCGATGATCGGGAAAAGCTTCGTCGGGATGCGCGCTATCTTCGGCAAATCAGCCTTTGGGAGGATGTGCGGATCTTGGGAAAAACCCTTCTTCAAGCATTTTGGGGGCGGGACGTTGTAGACCGAAGGGACTGAGCATCTGTCCCTTCGGTCTTTTTTTGTTTGCTTCGCCATATTTTATAACCAAGGATACAAGCTTTGGGAGGATTTTTGAATGAAACGAGCAGGTGGAGTGTTGGCTTTGGTTTTGTCGATTTGTCTTTTGGCTTCGTCCTGCGGACGGAAGGAGCAGACGGCTTGGGAAATCCTCCTTTCACTATGTGAGACGGCGGGTGAGCTTCCCACGGGTGAGATCTACCACGCCGCGGCGGAGGAGGGGGCGAGGGGCTATCTTTCTCCCGAAATGATCGAGTCATTATATGGAGAAGAGGGGCGGGAGATCTTTGGGGAGTTGATTCCCGACTATGCCATCTATCTTTCCTCCTTTGCCGCTCCTTACGAGATTGCCGTGCTACATACCTATTCCGCCACCGATGCCCATCGGGTTGCCGAGCTTTGCCTTGCCCGTGCCGACGAGCTTCAGGTGGCGCTTCACCGAACCGAGTGGGAGAATCTTGGGAGCTCGATCCGGGTGGTGGTTCGGGGCAAATGGGTTGTCATGATGGTGACCGATTCGAACGAGATGCTTGAGGAAAAAGCCGTGCGACTCGTTCGTTAAGCGCCCACGACGAGCCCCCAGATATAATAGATGATTCCAAAGAGGGTGCCTGAGAGCGTTCCGTAGAGAAGAACGGGTCCTGCCACGGTAAAAATTTTTGCGCCGACGCCAAGAATCAAGCCTTCGGCTCGGCTGTCGATGGCAGGCGAGGCAACCGAGTTTGCAAATCCGGTAATGGGGACTAAGGTTCCCGCACCCGCAAATTTTGCGATTTTATCGAAGATTCCCAGTGCCGTCAGAAGAACGGCGAGAAATACCAGCGTGACCGAGGTCAGGGATGTTGCCTCGTCCTTGAGAAGTCCACACCAATTGCTGTAAAGCTCCGTCAGTCCCTCTGCCAGCGCGCAGATCAACCCGCCCGTCAAAAAGGCGCGCAGACAGTCGGCGAAGAGGGGAGATTTGGGGGCATGGGCGGCGGCATACCGCTTGTACTGTTCCTTGTCGAGATTCATGATTCCTCCTATAATTTTCGTTTTTCTGTATTGTAACCAACTTTTTCTTCTTTAATTCTCTTTACAATCCCTTCCTTTTGTTGTATAATAAAAAAACGAGATAAAAAAGGCAATACGCCGAGATGGAAAGGATACGCTATGGCAGATTGGAAGAAGATCCGCGCGTCGGCAAAGCGGGCGGCGGGAAAGGCGCTGAAAAAGACCGAGGAGGTAGCGGACGTAGCGTCTATGCACGTGAAGCTGAAAAGCCTTGAGGCAAAGCGCAACGCAAAATACGAGGAGCTTGGCAGACTGACCTACCGTCAGCTGAAGTCGGGTATCTCTCAGGCAGAGAAGATCGCGCCGGTGGTAGAATCTCTGGATGAGCTGAAGGAAAAAATCTTCGCGGTGATCAACGAAATGGAAGAAGCGAAGAAGGCAAGAGAAGCGAGACGCGCCGAAGAACGGGCGGAGCGCGAGGCAGCGAAATATGCTCAGTACGAAGAGGACGAGGAATCGTAAAATAAAAAAGCAGGTGTGCGAAACTTTCGCACACCTGCTTTTTTATTGCTTTCGGACGGACGATTAATACATACCGCCCATGCCACCGCCTGCCATGGCAGCGTTTGCGGCTGCCTCTGCGGCGGGATCCTTCTTATCCGCAACAACCGACTCGGTGGTCAGGATCACGGATGCGATGGAAGCCGCATTCTGCAATGCGGAGCGAGTTACCTTGGTAGGATCGACGATACCTGCGCTCATCATGTCGCAGTATACCTCGTTGTAAGCGTCAAAGCCGTAGCCGGTCTTTCCGCTTCTCATGATCTCGTTGACGATCACGCCGCCGTCGAAGCCTGCGTTTGCGGCGATCTGACGAACGGGCTCCTCCAGAGCCTTCAGCACGATGCTGACACCGGTCTTTTCGTCACCCTCAACGGTATCCATCAGCTTAGCAACCTCGGAGATTACGTTCAGGTAAGCGGTTCCGCCACCTGCTACGATACCCTCCTCAACTGCTGCCTTGGTTGCGTTGAGCGCGTCCTCGATGCGGAGCTTCTTCTCCTTCATCTCGGCTTCGGTTGCGGCACCGACCTTGATCACGGCAACACCGCCGGAGAGCTTCGCAAGTCTTTCCTGCAGCTTCTCGCGGTCGAAGTCGGAGGTGGTGGTCTCAATGGATGCCTTGATCTGGTTGATGCGTGCCTTGATCTCCTCGGGCATTCCGGCACCGCCAACGATGATGGTGGTCTCCTTGTTGACCTTGATCTGTCTTGCCTGACCGAGCATATCGAGAGTTGCGTCCTTAAGCTCAAGTCCCAGCTCAGAGGTGATGACC
>JAZORA010000082.1:0-3617 GCA_045656365.1 Eubacteriales bacterium
CCCTGCGCGCTGAATTTCTGCTTCACCGTATTCATTTTGGACTGATCCGCCTGCTCGGAGGGATACCAGCCCTTTGCCGACATTTTAGAGTAAATGGTATCCTGCATGCAGAGAGATTCGGTCAGCGCCGCCCGAAAGGCGCCGTGCACCTGTGCGGTGGAGGATTCGATCGTCCCGTGCATATAAAGATCGCATACTCCCTTTTCCAGAAGTAAAATATCTTCCATCAAGTTTTTATCGTCCATTCTTTTTCTCCTTTCTTACAGTAAGCCGTACAGATTCTGAAAGATCATACGGTGCTTTTCCGCCATCTGCTCCACGCAGCTTTTGAGCTCTGCGTCCTGAAGCTGTGTTGCCGTCTGTCGGCATTTCTCCTGAAAAAACTTTTCATGCCCCAGGGCATCCTCGATATACAGTAATTCTTTTGGTGTCATTCGAAACCTCCTACTTTGAATATAGGATTAGTGTTTCGCTTTTTTGGGGAAAATATTCCGCGTCGGTTAAAAAAGGAAAAAAGAAAAAGCGGAAAGCAGAGCTATCGTTTGGCTTGAAATGCCTCTTGAAGCTTTTCGAGGGCGCTTTTTTCTATGCGACTGACATAGGAACGGGAAATATGAAGGATTTCTGCGATCTCCCGCTGGGTCATGGCTCTCGTGTGATAGAGACCGTACCGCATGGTGATGATCTGTCGCTCACGGGGATCAAGGATGGTGTTCACGTACCGCAGAGCGCGCTCCGAGGTGATCTTTCGCTCGATCTCGGAGGTAAGGCTTTCGTCACAGCTGATCACGTCAATATAGGTCAGAGGATTTCCGTCCCGATCCACATCGATGGTTTCGTTCAGTGAGATCTCGGAGGAGAGCTTTTTTTGGGAACGGAAGTGCATGAGAATTTCGTTCTGAATACAGCGGGCGGCATAGGTGGCAAACTTCGCTCCCTCCGAGATGCGGAAGGTGTCCACCGCCTTAATGAGACCAAGCGTTCCGATGGAGACCAGATCCTCGGAGTTTTTGGCGGAGGCGTAGTATTTTCTGACGATATGAGAGACCAGTCGGAGATTGTGAAGAATCAGCTCCTGACGGGCAGAGGTGTCGCCGGCTTCCATCTTTAAAAAGTATTCTCGCTCGGTTTCGGCAGAGAGAGGGGGAGGGAAGTGCTGAGGCTGGTCGATTCCCAGAATCAGGTGGAAGAAGCTTGACAGCATAGAGAATATCTGACTGAACATAGGACCTCCTTGAGAATGGTTGGCTTCTGTATTCAATTTATGCGGCAACGGGCGGATGATTCCAATTTGGTTTGTCCGAATTGATTGACAGGTGGAAAGTTTTGTGGTATAATAAAACCGATCAAGCAAACCCGAAAAATTTTTGGAGGAAAATCAAATGAAAAAGGTTTTATACGGAAACGCGATCGTAGGACAATCGGGCGGACCGACGGCGGCAATCAACGCAACGCTCAGCGGAGTGATTCGCGGCGCCCTTGCCCACATCGGCGAGAACGGTTGCATTGAAAAGCTCTATGGAATGAGAAACGGAATCGAAGGATTTATGCAGAGAAAGACCATCTGCCTTTCGGATTTCTTTGACGAGGAGGAGAAGCTGAAGCTTCTGGAGCAGACTCCCGCGGCGGCGCTTGGCTCTTGCCGTAAGAAGCTCCCCAACCCCGATTCCACCGACGAGAAGGACGTAGCCTTCTATCGGGATCTGTTTGCGCTCCTTGAGGAATATAATATTCGTTATTTCTTCTATATCGGCGGAAACGACTCCATGGATACCGTATCCAAGATGAGCCGTTACGCAGAAAAGTGCGGCTATGAGATCCGCATTATGGGTGTTCCCAAGACGGTAGATAACGACCTGCAGCTGACCGACCACACCCCCGGCTACGGCTCGGCGGCAAAGTTTGTGGCGACGCTTATGCAGGAGATCATTCGCGACTGTGCGGTGTACCAGACCAAGGCGGTTACCATCGTAGAGGTTATGGGACGTGACGCAGGCTGGCTGACGGCTGCGGCGGCAATCGGCAGAGTGGCAGGCTGTGACGAGCCCGATCTTGTATATCTTCCCGAGCGCGCGTTCGATATGGAGCAGTTCTTCTCTCGCATTGAGGAGCGCTTCTCTGTACATCCCAACCTGGTGGTTGCCGTTTCCGAGGGCATTCGCTTCTCTGACGGTCGCTACGTAGGTGAGGGACGCAAGGGCGGCGCGGTTGACGCCTTTGGACATGCGGCACTTTCGGGTGCGGGTAAGGTCCTTGAGCAGGCAGTCAAGGAGAGATTTGGCTGTAAGGTTCGCTCCATCGAGCTGAATCTTCCCCAGAGATGCGCGGGTCATCTGCTCTCTCTGACCGATATTACCGAGTCGGTACGCATCGGTCACGCGGCGGTTGACGCGGCGGCAGAGGGCGTAACCGGTAGCGTGATGATCTTTGAGAGAGAAGCGGGAGAGGAATACCGTTGCAACGTTCGTCACGCAAACGTTTCGGAAATTGCAAATATGGTCAAGAACGTTCCCGATGAGTTTATCAACGAGGCGGGAGACAACGTAACCGATTCCTGCTGTGAATATCTGCTTCCCCTGATTGCGGGCGAGTGCGATGTTCTCTTTAAGAACGGACTCCCGAGACACATCGTTCTGTAAGGAATGCGAGCATGAAAACGGTAATCGTAACGGGCGCGTCTTCGGGGCTTGGTCGGGGATTCGCCGAGGCACTGGGACGCCTTGATGGCGTGGAAGAGGTCTGGGTTATTGCCAGACGTGCTTCGCGCCTGGCGGAGCTGCAAGCGACAATCCCTTGTCGGGTGGTTCCCATCTCGCTGGATTTGTCCCAGGGCGCGTGTATTGAGAAATACAGACAGCTCTTGGCAGATCATCGTCCCGAGGTGGTGGCGCTTGTCAACGCCGCCGGCTACGGTAAGTTCGGTGAATTTGAAAATGTCACCCTTTCCGATCAGCTCGGGATGATCGACGTAAACGTATCCGCACTGACCTCGGTGACCTATCTCACTCTTCCTTATATGGAGGAGGGCAGTCAGATCTATCAGTTGGGTTCGTTGTCCGCCTATTTGCCCGCTCCCTATATGAGCGTATACGCGGCAAGTAAGGCATACGTTTTGCGTTTTTCACAAGCGTTGGGTGTCGAGCTGAAGCATCGGAAGATCCGTGTGCTGGCGGTATGTCCCACGTGGGTTCGCACCGAATTTATCGATCGGGCGGCGGAGCATAAGGACGTGATTACCTACTTCGGGCACGTCTTTCGGGTAGATCAGGTGGTTCGCCGTGCTCTTCGGGATATGAAGAGAGGAAAGTCCGTTTCGATCTGCGGATGGACGACCCGTTGGCAAATGCGTGCCATGAAGCTCTTACCGCATCGCTTGGTCATGAAGATCTGGTGTTGGTTGCAGAAAAAATAAACGAAGATGGCGGAGAAAATGTCTTTTTGGCATTTTCTCCGTTTTTTGTATGCTTTCCCATGGTCCGCGCATACTAAGTGTAAAACAAAATGAATGGGGAGGACACCATGCGGCGACTGAGTGAAACGTATGAGGAGAACGTCCGCTATCTGAAGAAAGCGCTTCGGGTCAAGGAGAATTTCGACGTACTATCCAAGACCCTTCG
>JAZORA010000083.1:0-2516 GCA_045656365.1 Eubacteriales bacterium
CTACACAGGCCACGATATCCCGTGATATAAGAGAGCTTCAGCTTACAAAGGTTTCAAACGGCAAGGGCGCGTATAAATACGTTCAGTCAAAGGAAGAAAATATTCACGAGGCACGCATCAGCCGTACGATGACCGACTCTATAACGCACGTTGATACGGCGCAAAATCTAATAGTGCTAAAAACTTATCCCGGAATGGCAGGTGCGGTTGCGGTATCCGTTGACTCTATTGATAAGTCGGAGATTCTCGGCTGTGTTGCGGGAGACGATACGATTATCATCGTGACCCGTGACGAGGAAAGCTCGGCAGAGATCAGCGAAAAGATCCGAGAATTGATGAAGACCTTTTAAAAGGTCAAGGTTAAAAACAAAAAAGGAGGGTGCCCATGATTGCATCGTTACACATTGAGAATATTGCCGTGGTGAAATCGCTGGACGTAGATTTCGGGAACGGAATGACGGTGCTTTCGGGCGAGACGGGAGCGGGAAAGTCGATCATCATTGACAGTCTGAACCTTCTCCTCGGAAATCGAGCCGACCGTGAGCTGATCCGAAGCGGAGAGGAACGGGCAGAGGTTTCCGCTCTCTTTACGCATCTTAGCGAATCCGCACGTGCCATCCTTTGTGAGCTTGGCTTCTCGGCGGACGAGGAGCTGATGCTCTCCAGAACCGTGACGCGGAGCGGCAGTACAGCACGGCTGAACGGTCGTGCCGTGACCTTGTCGGTCTTGCGGGAGATCGCAGGAACTCTTTTTAATATTCACGGACAAAACGACAATCAACAGCTTCTTGATTCGAAAAATCACATCGCTCTCTTGGACGCATATGCTGATCTTTCGGAGGAAAAGAGTGCCTATTCGCTCCTCTATAAGGAGATTCTTCGTCTCCGTATGGAAATCGATTCTCTCCGCCGTGACGAGCAGGAGCAGAATCGCCTCGGAGAGATGCTTCGCTTCCAGATTGCGGACATTGACGCGGTGAAGCCCAAGGTGGGCGAGGAGGAGGCTCTGGAGGAGCTGGCAAAGCGACTGCGGAGCGTGGAGCAGATCAGAAAATGCTGTGCCCTTGTGGAAAAAGCCTTGGAGGGCGGAGAAAAGAGCCGAGGTGCGATTTATCTCTGCGATCGGGCATCCGCGGCGATGGATAGTATTTCGGACGCCGTTCCCGAGGCGGAAGGATTTGGCGCACGTCTTCGTGATGTTCGGTACGAGCTGGAGGATATTGCCGCTTCGGTGTCGTCTCTCTGCGACGTGGGCGGCGAGGATGCCATGGCAAAGCTGGACCGTGTGGAAGCGCGGCTTGACGCCCTTGCGAAGCTTCGCAGAAAATACGGAAGCGACGTATCGGAGATCTTAAAGTTCCGTGCGGATGCCGCCGAGCGTTTGGATCGGATCGATCATGCTGAGGATCGAATGATCGAGCTTGAGGAGGCGCTTCGGGAGATTGAGGCGAAGGCAAAGGAAAAGGCGACCGTGCTTGGAGATAAGCGCCGACGCGCGGCACGGGGACTTCAAAGCGCCGTCACCGAGACTCTCGGCTTTTTGGATATGCCCAAGGTTCGCTTTGAGATCGAGCTTCGTCCTACCGGGGATTTTTCTCCCTATGGACGGGAAACGGTGGAGTTTATGATTGCCACCAATGCAGGCGAGCCGCTTGCTCCCCTCGCAAAGATTGCGTCGGGCGGTGAGCTGGCACGGATTATGCTCGCCCTCAAAAACGTACTGAACGAGTGCGACGGCGTGAACACGGTGATCTTTGACGAGATCGACACGGGAATTTCGGGCAAGACCTCCCGTAAGGTGGGAATCAAGCTTCGGGAAATCGGACGGGGGGCGCAGGTTCTTTGCGTGACCCACTCGGCACAGATTGCCTCTCTTGCCCATCAGCATCTCTTCATTTCCAAGCGAGAGGTGGAGGGAAGAGCCCAGACCGAGCTGACCCTTCTTGATGAGGAGGGGCGCGTGGAGGAGATCGCTCGAATCCTTGGCGGTCTTGAGATCACCTCGGCAGGGCGACAGGCGGCAAGAGAAATGATTGCCGAGGGTGCGCTTTATCGGTGAAAATTTTTGTAAAATGCTTGAAAAAAGCCGCATCTTGTAGTATAATATAAAGTTGTCAATGTTTATTATTTCTTAAAATATAGGAGTCATTATGCTGAAAATCAAACAAATGATTGCCGAAGCCATCGTCGAGCGCGTTCTTTCCATGAAGAGCGATGCTGCTCTTACGGCGGAGGACGTAAAGGCAATGCTGGAGTATCCCCCCGATTCCAAGATGGGTGATCTTGCGCTGCCCTGCTTTAAGCTGAGTAAGCTGCTTCGCAATGCCCCCGTAAAGATTGCCATCGAGCTGGCGGATGCGCTGAAGCTTCCCGTAATTGCTAAGGCTGAAGCAGTCAACGGATATCTGAATATTTTCCTTGATGGTGCTGCTCTTGCCCGTCGGATTCTTCCCGAGGTGGCAGAGAAGGACGAGAAATACGGTGCGCCCGACCTTGGAGAGGGCAAGACGGTGGTG
>JAZORA010000084.1:0-3255 GCA_045656365.1 Eubacteriales bacterium
ATCATATAAATATAATAATTCAAATGTTATAATATCACATGATGAGTCTTTTGTCAAGTCCAAATTATATGCGAAGGAGAAAAACATGAAAAATAATTATGAAAATTTTCAAGCAACCGAGCAGTATCGCACGCTGTCTGCCGATCTGTCGGATATGCCGTTTTCATTTGTTTACGATGGTAGGAAATATCAAGGCTTTTCGCCCGAGCATTTTACGCTTATAAGCAAGGATACCATACGATCGGATGAGAAAGAAACGCAAACTTTTAGGTTTTTGTTTTTACATACCCTTGAGGTCACGTTGATCCTTACGCACTATTTCTCCCATGGCATCACCGAGTGGACGGTATGGCTTGAAAACACTTCGGACAAGAGCAGCGGCGTGATCCAAGAGTTGAAAGCGGAGTTATCTTTTGAAGGCAAAAATCCTGTTTTGAAGGGTATTTTGGGAGATCACATCAACCAATATCGCCCGTACAGCATCGATCTGCGTAAGGCTCCGGCAGAGTTTTCGTCGGACTCGGGACGGGCGACGCACGTCAATTTTCCTTACTTCAATTTGGAATACGGTGACGGAGGCGCGATGCTCGCCATTGGTTGGGCGGGAACGTGGAAGGCCTCCTTTTCATCGGTCGGTGACATGACAACCTATACCGCCTCCTCGGTCAACGGGTTGAAAACATATTTGAAGCCCGGCGAAAAAATACGGACCGCGCTTTTTGTACTCGCTCCTTATACGGTGCGAGACGAGCATTACGCCGCAAATTTCTGGCGTGATTGGTTTATCCGATATAATATGCCGAAGGCGGATGCGAGCGGTCGTTATCTTGAGCCTTTCTCCACCTGCTGTCTTTCCAATGATACGGGACTGCCAAATTCGGACGGAAGTATATCCGAGTGCCATACCACGTGGCGTCCTTCTTTGGAAAAAATGATTGCCGAAGACGCAAAGGTAGATTTCAGATGGTTTGACGCGGGATGGTATGTCTGCCCGGACGGTACAAGTGCCGAATCTTACGTGCCGGGACACGATTGGTGGGATACGGTCGGAACCTGGGAGCTGGATCCCCGCAAATGGCCCGATCAAACCTTTCTCGAGTCTACGGATTTTGCGCGGGAGCACGGCATGAAAACGCTGGTCTGGTTTGAACCTGAGCGCGTTACCGATCCCGAAAGTCTTGCCAAAAACTACGGCTACAACATAGACTGGGCAATTCGTGTAGATGGAGAAGCAACCATCTCCAACAATATCGGAGATCCCGCGTGCCGTAAGTGGACGACGGAGCGTATATGTAAGATGCTTCGCCGAAATAAGGTGGAGATGTATCGAGAGGATAACAACTGTAACGCATCAACACTGTGGCAGCATCTTGACAGTCTGGAGGGTGAAAACAGATACGGTATCACAGAATCCAAGTTTATCATCGGTCATTATCAAATGTGGGACGACATTATTGCTTGTACGCTTTCTTACGGAGGCTGTGGATTTGTTGATTCCTGCGCGTCGGGCGGCGGAAGAAACGATCTTGAATCCATGCGCCGAGGCGTTCCGCTTCTTCGAAGCGACAGCGACAGAACAAGCACCGCGCTTCGGCTTTCGATGACCACT
Organism: Eubacteriales bacterium; assembly: GCA_045656365.1. Classification (GTDB taxonomy): domain Bacteria; phylum Bacillota; class Clostridia; order Oscillospirales; family CAG-272; genus HGM12713. The sequence continues at coordinate 1,610 of JAZORA010000084.1, forward strand.
TCTTTTAACAAATGGATCCCGTTCTGCGGAGCGAACACCAAAGAAAAGCTGTCACAGCTTGCGCCCACGGGCATCAGCGATCCTTACGTTTGGCGCGCGTCCTATCTTCCTGCGTTGAACGTGGATTCGCAGTTCGTATATGACGCAGAGCAAAATTTTGATATGCTCCGATTTGGACTCCGGGAATGGAAACGGGTAGCCCCGTATCTGCTCAAAGAGTTTTATACCCTGACGCCATGGCACGGGGAGCAGGATACCGCCGATTTCACCGCCTTCTGCTACTATGATCCCCACCGAGAAGACGGTGTCATATTGGCGTTCCGTCAGGAAAATTGCGCAGGGGATCTGCTTGAAGTATCCCTGCCGTTTGCAAGTGGAGCCGACAGATATACCGTTACCGACGAGGACAGCCGTGAGGAAAGCATAACCGACAGAGTCGTAACGCTTCGATTTGAAGCACCTCGCACTGCCAAGCTTTTATGGGTGAAGAAGATATGAGCATACCGACGAAACTGATCTTATCTCTGGCTGCGGCTCTCGGCGGAGGTATTACGAAAAAGTACTACACCGATCAAGAAACCACGAAGCTTTCGGGAGGTTTTTGGTTCAACGCTGTCAGTTGTTTGACCGCAGCCGTAGTTCTGCTGTGTTGGGGAGGTTTTGGTTCTGCATCTGCATTTACAGTCCTACTCGGCGTTGTGTTTGGTGCCATTACAGCTCTTCAAGGAATCATGAATATTGCCGCTTTGCAAGTCGGACCGATGTCCTACACCTCGGTTATCATCTCTTTTTCCACACTGATATCCGCTCTGTCAGGCGTATTGTTTTTTGACGAGAGCTTAGGGTGGGCGCAGATCGTGGGAATTGTACTGATGCTGGTGAGCTTTATTCTTGCCGCAAAAAGCGACAACGGTGAAAAAAAGGCAAATGTAAAATGGCTGTTTCTGTGTCTTATAGCCTTTGCCGCAACGGGCGGTATCGGCGTTATGCAGAAGGTGCACCAAAGCTCTGTATACCGCAATGAGCTAAACGCATTTTTGATCATCGCTTTTGTCTCATCGGCGGTCTTTTGCGCAATTTTCGCTCTGTTGCTGAAACGGCGCGAAGGTCTGTCTACAAACGAGAAAGAAAAGCGGAACAAGAGCAGAATGCTGATTTGGCTTTTGATTGGAATTATGGTAACAAACGGTGCTTGCGTAGCTGTAAACAACAAATTTAATCTCTATCTTTCGGGGGTCATGGATAGCGCCATCTTTTTCCCGATTGTCAATGGCGGAGGTCTTGTGCTTACCACCTTGGCGGCCGTACTGCTGTTCAAGGAACGGCTTTCCGTAAAGCAATGGATTGGTGTGGCCTTCGGTATTATTTCGGTTGTATTTTTGTGCAATCCGTTTGCATAAAAGCGGCTGATAATCAGCCGTTGAATCGTACATTTCAACATGGGAAACCCGTTTTTCGAGGTTCCCTGAAAGGAGTAAAAGCATGAAAAAAAATCTATTTCTCCGAGTCATTGCTCTTTTGCTGATGATCTCCACCCTCGCGGGCTGTTTTGCGGCCTGCCGCGGTAACGGCGACCCCCCCGATACCGACCCGTCCACTTCCCCCCGTGCTACCCCCCCCCCCGGCCGCCCCCCCCGGGCCCGCCC
>JAZORA010000085.1:0-9540 GCA_045656365.1 Eubacteriales bacterium
GGATTATTTTTGGACGTGGCTTCCCATGAAGATCGGCTACGGACGGTATGACGAAGGGCTGGCGGTCTTTAGCCGCCGCCCCTTCGGGGAGCTTCGCGTTTTTTCGATCGGACGGGTAGAGGACTATGGGGACCCCCACACGCGCATGGCACTTCTCGTGCGACCCGAAGGGTCGAACCAATATTTTTGTAATTTGCACATGAGCCGTTGGCAGGATCCCACCTCCCCCTTTGCGGGGGAGTGGGAGAAGCTGACCGACGGGATCGGAAAGGACGTGCCCGTGACGTTGATGGGGGACTTTAATGCTCCTGCCGAGGTGCGGGGTGAGGGGTATGATCTGGTGAGCCAATGCGGATTTTACGATGCCTTTGAGCTTGCGAAAACGCGCTCGGGGAGCGGAACGGCACGAGAGGGAATCGACGGTTGGCAGGATGAGACGGGGAGGGGACGGCTTCTTCGGATCGATCAGATCCGCCCGAACCGTCCTCTTCGGGTAAAGGAATACCGAACGGTATTCGACGGGGTGGATTATCCCACGGTGTCCGATCATTTTGGCGTGCTCGTTACCACGGAGGAATTTGAATGAAGAGAGAAGCGGGAATTTTATTATCGGTCAGCAGTCTCCCCTCCCGATTCGGGATTGGCTGCTTTTCTGAGGAGGCATACCGATTTGTGGATTTTCTGGCGGATTCGGGGCAGAGCGTGTGGCAGATTTTGCCCTTAGGTCCTACGGGCTACGGGGATTCGCCCTATCAATCCTTTTCAAGCTTTGCGGGAAATCCCTATTTTATCAGCCTTGAGGGGCTCGTGGAGGAGGGACTTCTGACAGAGGAGGAGTGCGAGGCGGTGGATTTCGGGGAGGATCCTCTGCGCGTAGATTACGGAAAGCTGTACCGCGGCAGAATGCCGCTGTTGCGTTTGGCGTACGAGCGCCGAAAGGCAAAGGGAGAGGATCCCCATCAAGCCGACTTTGAGAAAAGGGAGGCTTGGTGGCTCGAGGAGTACGCATTATTTATGGCAATCAAGGAATCCCTCGGTGGCGCGCCTCTTTCCGAATGGGAAGAGCCACTTCGTTTGCGAGACGGTGGGGGATTGAAGGAAGCGAGAGCGAGGCTTTGTGATGAGATTGGATTTCAAAAATTTTTGCAGAGTAAGTTTTACGCCCAGTGGGCGGCGCTGAAGCGCTATGCCAATGAGAGGGGAATTCGGATCGTGGGGGATCTTCCCATTTACGTGTCGGCTGATAGCGCCGACGTGTGGCTGAATCCCGCTCTGTTTCAGTTGGATGCCGCTTGTCGCCCTGTGCGAGTGGCGGGATGTCCACCCGATGAGTTCAGCTCCGACGGACAGCTTTGGGGGAATCCCATTTACCGTTGGGAGGAGCACGAGCGGGAGGGCTACGCTTGGTGGATCCGTCGTCTTAGACACGCCTTTTCTCTTTATGACGTGGTTCGAATCGATCACTTCAGGGGCTTTGATTCTTACTATTCCATCCCCCACGACGCGCCGAGCGCAAGGGAGGGGCGATGGGAGAGAGGACCCGGAATGGATTTGTTCCGCGCCGTCGGGAATGCGCTTGGGCGGAGAGAGGGGATCGCGGAGGATCTTGGGTATATGACCGATTCGGTTCGCACCCTTGTGCGGGAAAGCGGTTATGCGGGCATGAAAATCTTACAGTTCGGCTTTGATACGGCGGATGTTGCTTATGAAAATGAATATCTGCCCCATCTGTACGGAGAGAACAGCGTGGCGTATACGGGAACACACGACAATCCCACGCTCTGGTCGTGGGTTGAAGAGCGTACCGAGGCGGAGATTTTTTATCTGCGCACCTATCTTTGGGATTTTTATACGCCCAAGGAGCGGCTGTGGGAAAGTCTGATTGCTCTTCTTTACCGTTCGCCCTCCCGTCTTTGCGTTTTGCCCATGCAGGATCTTCTGGGACTTGACGATCGAAGCCGTATGAACCGTCCCGCTACCACGGACGGAAATTGGTGCTGGCGAATGAGGGGGGAGGATCTGTCGGGAGAGGTGGCGGAGAGACTCCGCCAGTGGACCACCCTTGGCGGACGGCTCCCCCAATCGAAATAAAAGAAGCCGAGAGTGTCACTCTCGGCTTCTTTTATGATTTAATTTCGGTCTTTTCCATAAAATCGGCGATCAGGGCATCCTGCAATTGTTTGAGAAGCTGGGGGGCGCGTCCTCCCACGGGGATGCCGTCAATCTCACCCACGGGACGGCAAAGCGTTCCCGAGGAGGTGACGATCACCTCGGCAGCCTCCATCATTTCCTCCACCGTAAAGGGTTCCTCACATACGGGGATCCCAAACGCGCGGCAGACCTCAATGAGGTGGGCACGGGCGACCCCGGGAAGGATCATCCGATCGGTGGGGGCGGTTTGCAGTACGCCGTCCTCTCTTAAGATCGACAGATTGGAGTGGGCGCACTCGGTGACTCGCCCGCTTCGGTGGAAGATAGCTTCGTCCGCGCCCGCTGCCTTTGCCTGTATGGAGGCGAGAACGGTGGGAATCAGATTGAGGGATTTCATATTGCAGTGGAGAAAGCGGGTGTCCTCCACGGTGATGGTCTTCATGGGGGTGAGGGTGTCTCTCAGCTTCATCGGGCGGATCATCACCCATAGATTTGCCGTCAGCGCCGAGAGAGGCGCGTGATTGCGTGGCTCGGTGCCGCGGGAAAGCTGAAAATAGACCCATTGCTCGTGGGCGTCCACCTTGCCGATCAGCTCCAGAAGGATTGCGCATAGCTCCTCTTTGGACTGTGAAACGTGAAAACCAAGCTCTCGGGCACTGTCATAGAGACGGTCAATGTGCTCGTCAAGGGCGTAAGGAATATGATTTCTGGTATAGACCACCTCAAAAATTCCGTCGCCAAAATAACAGGCGCGGTCGTTCATGGGAACGGTCATATGTTCGATTAGGTCGTATTTTCCGTTATAATAACCGAGATTTTCCATACGTAAAGCCCCAGGTCCTTTCTGCTTTTTTGATCAGTTCTTTATTAACTTATGTGAAGGGGGAGGATTCTATTCGTCAGGGATTCCCGCCTTGCGGAGAATATTATATCACACCCAAGCATTCCTTGTCAATGAAAATGGGAACGGGGAGAAAAGCACTTGCTTTTTTTCTTGGAATATGATATACTAATGGTGTTGATAATGTTTTAAGAAAGGAGACCGAATGAGATTTTTAGATAAAACAACGATCACCGAAAAGATTACGGAAGCACTCTCCTCGGTTCTTCCCGTAACGGGTATCGTTTTGTTTTTGCTTGTAACCTTCGTTCCCGTTTCTGCCGCCATGTTTCTTTCCTTCCTGATCGGCGCGGTGATGCTGATTGTGGGAATGGGACTCTTTAATCTTGGCGCGGAAATGGCGATGTCTCCCATGGGTGAATACGTGGGCTCCAAGATGACTGCCTCCAAAAAGCTTTCGGTTGTCGTTTTGGTTTCTCTTTTCGTGGGTGTGATGATTACGGTTTCCGAGCCTGATCTGCAGGTTCTTGCCAATCAGATCTCGTCAATTCCCAATCTGGTCCTGGTGTTTGCGGTGGGACTTGGTGTGGGACTTTTGCTCGTAATCGCCATGCTTCGCGTGCTGTTTCGAATCCGCTTGAAATACCTGTTGCTCTTCTTTTATGCGGCGGTATTTATTCTGGCATTTTTCGTGCCCAAAAACTTTTTGGCAATTTCCTTTGACTCGGGCGGTGTAACCACAGGACCTATGACCGTGCCCTTTATTATGGCGCTGGGCGTGGGTGTTGCCTCGATCTCGGCGGATGATGCCACGGGAGACGACAACTTCGGTATGGTAGCGCTTTGCTCGGTGGGACCCATCCTTGCGGTGATGATCCTCGGACTGCTTTACGGCGGAAATGCCAGCGCGGTGACCGACTATTCGATGACTGCGGTAGACAATTCCCGTGATATTGTGGCGATATTTTTGAAGGAAATTCCCCATTTCTTAAAGGAAATGACCATTGCCCTTGGACCCATCGTTCTCTTCTATCTGGTGTTCCGCTTGATCACCGGAGGACGCGGCACGGACGGATTGGGAAAGACCTTGGTGGGTGTTGGCTATACATACGTGGGACTGGTGATGTTCCTGACGGGTGTGAACGTGGGCTTTATGCCGGTAGGTAATTACCTTGGACGTGCCATTGGCTCGTCGTCGATCTCCTGGATCATTATTCCTCTTGGAATGATCATCGGTTACTTTATCGTTGCCGCCGAGCCTGCGGTTCACGTGCTGACCCGACAGGTAGAGGAGGTAACGGCAGGAACGATTCCCGGCAAGGTCTTGTCGAGAACCCTTTCCATTGGCGTTGCCATTTCGGTAGGAATTGCCATGCTTCGCGTGATAACGGGAATCTCGATCCTTTGGATCGTCGTTCCGGGATATGCCATTGCGTTGGCGCTTTCCTTCTTTGTGCCCGATCTCTTTACGTCCATCGCCTTTGACTCGGGCGGTGTGGCATCGGGACCTATGACGGCGACCTTCCTTTTACCCTTTGCCGTAGGCGCGAGGGTGGCAATGGGAGGAAATGAAGCGGATGTGATCAGCGATGCCTTTGGTGTGGTGGCGTTGGTTGCTATGACACCCCTGATTGCCATTCAGGTTCTTGGATTGATCTATAAGCTTCGCGCTCGTCACGCAGAGCCCATTGCCGAGGAAGAGGACGCACTCGATTCCCTGATTGAATCGGCGGAGGCTCCCGAGAGCGCAATGGACGATGAAGACATTATTGAACTGTAACGGAGGGACTATGAAGAATCTATATTTGTTGATTACGATTATTCAGCGCTCCGACGCGGAGGAATACGAGGCGTTTTATCTTCGCAACGGGGTGAGCGTGACTTATAGTACCATGTGTAACGGAACGGCGCACGCCAAAACCCTCAGCCTCCTTGGAATTGAGCGAACCGAAAAGACCATGCTGCTTTCCATGGTGTCGGGGAGCACCCTTGAGGTGCTGAAGCGTCGCCTGACGCATGAAATGAAGATCGATCTTCCCAACCGCGGCGTTGCCATGGCAGTGCCCCTGTCGGGTGTGGGAGGTGCTAAAACCTTAGAGTATTTTACTACCGGCCAAGGGTCGGAATCCGACAATACGGAGGAGAAAAAAATGCAATCGGAATATGAATTGATCGTAGCGATTTATGAAAAGGGATATACCGATCTCGTGATGGATGCTGCCCGTGAGGCGGGTGCCGGTGGCGGAACGACCATTCGCGCCAAGGGTACGGGCGCGGGCGCGGAGAAGTTTTTCGGTCTGTCTCTTGCTGTGGAAAAGGAGATTGTCTTTATCGTGTCTCAGGTGGTGAAAAAGAAGGAGATTATGAAGGCGATCATGCAAAAGGCGGGAACCGACACCAAAGCGCATGCGCTGGTGTTCTCCCTTCCCGTATCCGAAACGGCAGGCTTTCGCTTTGCCGACGCGGTCGAAAAGGAAAGCGAATAAAGAAAAACAAAAGAAAACCGACGAGTCCGTCGGTTTTCTTTTTTGTAGTTATAGCAGATCAGCAAGCTCAAGAACCAAGCGCTCGGTCTTTTCCCAACCAAGGCAGGGGTCGGTGATAGAGCGTCCGAACACACCCTCGCCGATGTTCTGGCAGCCATCCTCCAGATAGCTTTCGATCATAAAGCCCTTCATATAGCTTTTGATCTCGGCAGAATGTCGGCAGGCATGCAGAACCTCCTTGCAGATGCGAGGCTGTTCCTCATAGCGCTTACCCGAATTTGCGTGGTTCACATCCACGATCAGCGACATATTCTTCAGATTTCTCGCGGAGTATTCCCGATACAGCCACATCAAATCTTCAAAATGGTAGTTGGGGAGAGATTCGCCGTGGCGGTTCACGTATCCGCGGAGAATGGCGTGGGCAAGGGGGTTGCCTGAGGATACGCACTCCCAGCCGCGATAGATAAAGGTGTGGGAGTGTTGCGCGGCGGTGATGGAATTGAGCATGATGGAGATATCTCCGCCCGTGGGATTCTTCATGCCCACGGGAATATCAATGCCGCTGGCGGTCAGGCGATGCTGTTGGTTTTCTACCGAACGAGCGCCCACGGCAACGTAGGACAGAAGGTCGGAGAGATAGCGGTAATTATCGGGATAGAGCATTTCGTCGGAACAGAACAGTCCCGTTTCCTCGATGGCTCGGGTGTGCAGACGGCGAATGGCAACGATTCCCGAGAGCATGTCCGCGGCGGCGCCCGGGTTGGGCTGATGAACCATGCCCTTATATCCGTCTCCCGTGGTACGGGGCTTGTTGGTGTAGATGCGGGGAATGATCAAGATTTTATCCGATACCTGCTCCTGCAGTGCGGCAAGCTTGGAGATATAGGTCAGCACCGCGTCCTCCCGATCGGCGGAGCAAGGTCCGATGATCAAAAGGAGACGGGAGTCCCTTCCCGTAAAGACGTCGGCGATCTCTCGGTCGCGAATATCTTTTTTGGCGGCGTATTCCGCACGCAGGGGATATTGCTCCTTGACCTCCATGGGAATGGGAAGCTTGCGGAGAAATTGCATATTTTGTTTCATAAACAGGACCTTTCTTTTGGGGGCTCTTACGCATGAATTCGCCGGAGGAATCGTATAATATTATACACGAAAACAGGAAGAAAGTCGAGAGATTTTTTGAAAAAAAGCAGGTTTTTCGTTGACGAATTAAGAAAAATTTGATATGATAGTATTAGTTTCTGAAAGGAGATGCTATGGAAGACTACGGATTTGAGCGAATCTCGCCTGAGGAGCTTGGCAATGCCATGAAGATGATCGGCAAGGATTGGATGCTGATCGTAAGTGACGACGAGAAACAGGGAAGAGTGAATGCCATGACCGCCAGCTGGGGGTGCATGGGCGTTCTTTGGAATAAAAATATCTGCGTTTGCTTTGTCCGTCCTCAGAGACATACCTACGGTCTTACCGAGCGTGCGGAACGGTTTTCTCTCGCATTTCTCGGTGAGGAGCGGCGAGACGCCCTTCGCCTTTGCGGAAGCAAAAGCGGTCGGGATACCGATAAACTGAAGGAGGCGGGGCTTCATACCGATCGGATCGGGGGCGTATCCGTCATCCGAGAGGCAAAGCTGAATCTCATTTGCCGTAAGCTGTACGCGGACGATCTGCGTGAGGGGTGTTTCCTTGACGAGGCCCTCCTTTCGAATTATCAAAACAAGGACTATCATCGTGTCTATGTCTGCGAGATCGAGGCGGTCTTGCGGCAGAGAGGAACGGAGTAAATATGGAATTGAGAGAAGAAATTGAACTGTTATGTACCAATGCTCAGGCGGCTTCGAGACAGCTTGCTTTAGCGGACACGGCACAGAAAAATCGGGTTCTTTTGCGGATTGCCGATCTGCTGGAGGAGAAGAGCGAGCGTCTCATCGAGGAGAACCGTCAGGATCTTCTTGAGGCAGAGGAAAACGGCTTGGCAAAGAGCATGATCGACCGTCTTGCCGTAAATCCCAATCGGATTCATGCCATGGCAGAGTCCATCAGGGAGCTTAGTACGCTGGAGGATCCCGTAGGCAAGAGCGAGAGCTGGAGCCGTCCCTCGGGGATTGAAATTTCCCGTGTGCGCGTACCGCTGGGTGTGGTGGCAATGATCTACGAGGCGCGCCCCAACGTGACGGTGGACTCGGCTGCCCTCTGTATCAAGACGGGTAACGCGGTGGTTTTGCGCGGCGGCAAGGAAGCGATCCATACCAACACGGCGTTGGTGGCGATCATCAAGGAGGCGCTCTCCGACTGTGAGCTTGATCCCCACGGTGTCGAGCTGATCGCATCCACCGAGCGCGAAAGCGCCCAGATCCTCATGACCATGCGGGGCTTTGTGGACGTTCTGATCCCCCGCGGAGGAAAGGGACTCATCAAGAGCGTGGTGGAGAACGCCACCGTTCCCGTCATCGAAACGGGCGCGGGAAATTGCCATCTGTACGTGGATGAGGAGGCGGATCTTACCATGGCGGCGGAGATCGCCGTGAACGCAAAATGCTCTCGTCCTTCGGTCTGCAACGCCATCGAGACCTTGCTGGTTCACGCCAGCGTGGCGGCAAAATTCTTGCCCATCCTCGACGAGGAAATGCAAAAGTATGCGGTGGAGCTTCGCGGCTGTGCCAGAACGCGGGTGTTGATCCCCACGGCAAGTGAGGCAACCGAGGAGGATTATTATACCGAATATAACGATTATATTCTGGCAGTCAAGGTAGTGGATACGTTGGCGGATGCCATTTCTCACGTGAATAAATACAGCACGGGTCACAGCGAGGCGATCGTCACCGAGAACGCCCGGCGGGCAGATCGATTCCTCAGAGAGGTCAATTCCGCCGCCGTTTACGTAAATGCGTCCACACGCTTTACCGACGGAGGAGAATTCGGTTTTGGGGCGGAGATCGGCATTTCCACCCAAAAGCTGCACGTGAGAGGTCCCATGGGCTTGTCCGCGCTGACCACCGAAAAATATCTGGTCAAGGGAAAGGGTTCGGTTCGATGAAGCAAACGAAATGGATGATCGCGTCGGATCTTCACGGAGACTACGAGTGCGCGAAAAAGCTCACGGAGCGATATGAAGAGTCGGGGGCAGAGCGGCTGATCTTACTTGGCGACCTGCTTTATCACGGCCCTCGCAACGATCTGCCCGCGGGCTACGACCCCAAAAAGGTGATCGAGCTTTTAAACGGTATGGCGGACGAGCTGTTGTGTGTCCGCGGAAATTGTGACACCGAGGTGGATCAGATGGTGCTTTCTTTCCCGATTCTGGCGGATTACGCCTATCTTTCGGTGGATGGATTGCGGATCTTTGCCACCCACGGACATCGTTGGAATACGGGAGCGTTGCCTCCGCTCGGGCGGGGAGACATTCTTCTGCACGGACACACTCACGTGCCTGCGGCAGAGCCCTTTGGGGAGGACAACCTATACCTGAACCCCGGCTCAACCTCGATTCCCAAGGAGTCCTCTCCGAAAAGCTATCTGCTTTATGAGGACGGAGTGTTTACATTTTACGATCTTGACGGTGGCGCGTACAAGACCTGTCGGGTGAAATGAACAAGATAAAAAAAAAAACCACAGATCAAAAAGATCTGTGGTTTTTGTTTTTTTACTTGATCTGCGTTCCCGTGGGGACGGCGTCATCCACGAAGATGACCTTACAGCCGCAGGCGTTGTTGGTGCCTGCCAGCAGCATACCCTGAGAGGTAACGTTGCAGATACGGTTGGGCTTCAGGTTGGCGATGACGATGATCTTCTTGCCAACCAGATCCTCAGGAGCGTATTCTTCCTTGATGGAGGACATGATCACACGCTCGCCAATGCCATCGTCCAGTGTCAGCTTCAGGCAGGAGTGAGACTTACGAACGCCCTCTGCCTTCAGGATCTTGCAAACGCGCAGGTCGATCTTTGCGAAATCGTCAATGGTGACCTGCTCCTTCACAGGCTCAACGGGGTCGGGCTCACGGTTGACGGGCTTTTCCTCGACGGTAGGACAGCAAGCCTCCTTGACGGGAGCGTGTGCCTAAGTCG
>JAZORA010000086.1:0-8452 GCA_045656365.1 Eubacteriales bacterium
CGTTGTCATTGCCATCAATATGATGGACGTGGTGCGGAAGAAAGGGGATCGCATCGATATTGAGGCGCTTTCGGCGGCGCTTCGCTGTCCGATCGTGGAAATCTCTGCCCTGAAGGAGGACGGAATTCTGGAGGCGGCAGAGGTTGCCATTCAGGCGGCAGAAAGCGGAAAGACGGTTCCCATGCATACCTTCTCGGGTGAGGTGGAGCACGCCATTGCTCATATTGAGGAGGCGGCAGTACACGGACTTCCCGAGGAGCAGCAGAGATGGTATGCCATCAAGATCTTTGAGAGAGACGAGAAGGCAAGAGAGACCTTGGGACTGTCCGAGGAAATGCTGGCGCACATGGAGGAGGATATCGTTAAGGCAGAACGGGCGCTTGACGACGATGCGGAAAGCATCATTACCAACGAGCGATACAACTATATTACCCAGATCCTCGGCAAGTGCTATAAGAAAAAGAACGCGGGACGGCTGTCCACCTCGGATAAGATCGACCGCGTGGTCACCAATCGTTGGCTCGCGCTTCCCATTTTTGCCGTGGTCATGTTCCTTGTTTACTTTGTGTCGGTTACCACCGTGGGAACCTGGGTTACCGATTGGACCAACGACAGTCTCTTCGGTGACGGCTTCCATCTGGTTGGAGTCGATGGCGGTTATTCCGAGAAGGCAGAGGAATTTGAAGGTGCCGAAGCCATCGTAAACGGCTACATAGAGCATCTCGGAGACGAGGCGGACTCCTTGGGATTGAATTTTGATCCCGAAGGCGAAAGCTTTGACGTGGATGCGGCAAAGCTGGCGCTCAGCGCGGCTGCCACCTTGAACACTAAGGACTTTACGTATATTTCTCTCAATGAGGAAACCTTGGAGGAGACCGAGGTTACAGTTACGGACGAGGAGCTGGAGGCGGCAGTTGTCGTTTACAACTCTTATGACATGACCGCGCCGGACCCCGCTGAATACGGCGTGTGGGTTCCCGGAATTCCCGTGCTGGTGGAAATGGGTCTTTCGACCTTTGAGTGCCCCGAGTGGCTGTCGGGTCTGATTCTGGACGGAATCGTAGCGGGTGTTGGCGCCGTGCTTGGATTCGTTCCTCAGATGCTGGTGCTCTTTATCTTCCTTGCTTTCCTTGAGGCGTGCGGCTATATGGCGCGAATCGCCTTCATCATGGACCGACTCTTCCGTAAGTTCGGTCTGTCGGGTAAGTCCTTTATTCCCATGCTCATCGGTACGGGCTGTAGCGTACCCGGTATCATGGCGTCGAGAACCATTGAAAACGAGCGGGATCGTCGCATGACCATTATGACCACACCCTTTATTCCTTGCGGCGCCAAGCTGCCCTTTATCGCCATGGTGGCAGGGGCAATCTTCGGAGGCGCTTGGTGGGTGGCTCCCGCGGCGTACTTTATCGGTATGGCGGCGATCGTGGTTTCGGGTCTGATTCTCAAGAAAACCAAAATGTTTTCGGGAGAAGCCGCGCCCTTTGTGCTCGAGCTTCCTGCGTATCATATGCCTACTGTCAAGAATGTTCTGCGCAGTATGTGGGAGAGAGGATGGTCCTTTATTAAGAAGGCAAGCACCATCATTCTTCTTTCTACGATCGTTATTTGGTTCGCGACCTACTTTGGCGTGGTGGACGGACAGTTCCGCATGTTGGCGGAGGACGAGGTCGGACACAGTATTCTGGCGGCGATCGGCAACCTGTTCGCATGGCTCTTTGTTCCTCTTGGATGGGGCAACTGGCAGAGTGCCGTAGCGTCTGTAACGGGCTTGATCGCGAAAGAAAACATCGTGGGAACCATGGGCGTTCTCTTCGGAAATATTCAGAATATTTCCGCCGCCTTTATCGGGGCGAGCGGCTTGTCCTTCCTGATCTTCAATCTGCTTTGCGCGCCTTGCTTTGCTGCCATCGGCGCCATTCGCCGTGAGATGAATTCGGCAAAGTGGACGTGGTTTGCTATTGGTTATCAAACCTTCTTTGCCTACGCTGTGGCGCTCATCGCCTACCAGATTGGTATGTTGGTCACGGGAACCTTCTCGGTCAGTGTAGTCAATATGGTGGGATTGGTCGTAGCCGGCTTGCTCTTGGCTCTGATGCTCTATCTGTTGGTTCGTCCCGCGAAAGCGGTGAAGGGTAAGGAGTGATTTTATGATTCCAACCATCATCATTTGTGTGGCTTTGGCATCCATCGTGGTAGCGATCATCTATCGCCTGATTCAAAACAAACGGCAGGGCAAAAGCTCCTGCGGCTGCGGCTGCTCCTCCTGCTCGATGCAGGGGATCTGCCACGAAAAAAAGGAAACGAAATAAGCGAAAAGCGTTGGTGAGGTCTCACCAACGCTTTTTTGCATCACGCAAGCCCCGTTTACGGGGGAGGGGTGTTACGCAAGGAAGAAAAAACACGCCGATTTCTTGGAATTTTATGTTTGATATTGCAATTTTATGTAAGAGGTGGTATAATATTACGTAACAAAGCTCAACAAAACTGACGTGGGGAGAAAAGACATGTCGTTATTGAAATGTAAAATGTGTGGAGGCTCGTTGAAAATTTCCGAAGGGGAACGGATCATCGAGTGTAAATATTGCGGTACCCAGCAAACCCTTCCGCGGACGACGGATGAGAACGTCCAGTCGCTGTTTAATCGCGCCAATCAGCTTCGTCGGATGAATGAATATGACAAGGCAGAGGCGGTATATGAAAAAATTCTTCTGGCGGACGATCACGAGGCGGAAGCGTATTGGGGCATTATTCTGTGTAAATTCGGTATTGAGTACGTGGAGGATCCCAAGACCTACGCGAGAATCCCTACCTGTCACAGAACCTCCTACGATTCGATCGTAGCAGACGAGCATTATAAAAAGGCTCTCGAATACGCAGATCCCGATCAGCGCGCCATCTACGAAAAGGAAGCCAAGCAGATCGACGACATTCAAAAGGGGATCCTTGCCATCTCCGCACAGGAAAAGCCTTACGACGTGTTCGTTTGCTATAAGGAAACCGACGAGGACGGCAAGCGAACTCAGGACAGCGTCATCGCAAACGATATTTATTATCAGCTTACAAACGAGGGCTTTAAGGTGTTCTATGCGGCGATTACGCTGGAAAGTAAGCTGGGCTCTGCCTATGAGCCGATCATTTTTTCGGCGCTGAATTCGGCTAAGGTCATGCTTGTGATCGGAACGAAGCCTGAATATTTTGACGCGGTTTGGGTCAGAAACGAGTGGTCACGCTTCCTGAAAATGATGAAGAAGGATCGCACGAAAATGCTGATTCCTTGTTACCGTGATATGGACGCTTACGAATTACCCGAGGAATTTGCGCATCTGCAGGCGCAGGATATGTCGAAGATCGGCTTTATCAACGACATCGTCCGCGGTATCAAGAAGGTGATCGTAAAGGAAACGCCGAAATCGACGGTGGTAAAGGAAAGCGTCGTTACACCCGCCAATAGCAATAGCGTCGCTCCCTTACTGAAGCGCGCGTTTATGTTTCTTGAGGAAGGGGATTGGGAAAGCGCCGACAAGTATTGCGAAAAGGTGTTGGACATTGATCCCGAGAATGCCCGGGCGTATCTTGGGAAGCTGATGCTTGAGCTGCGTGTAAGAAAGCCGGAGGACCTGAAGAATTGCACAAGTCCCTTTTACGAGAGCAATCATTATAAAAAGGCGATGCGCTTTGGTGACGATCAGCTGAAGACTACGCTGGAGGAGTATTCCACCGATGCCAGAATTCTGTGTGAGAAAAAAAGAGAGGAACAAATTCGGCTTCAGGCAAAGCGTCGAAAAAAGCTTGTCCGGCTTGCAATACTGATTTCCGGTGCAATTGCAGCGATTATCGCGTTTATTATGATTTATATACTGCTTTTACAACCTCTTTCTCAATACAACCAAGCAAAGAAATTGATGGATGATGGGGAATATCAAGAAGCCGTAACGATTTTAACCGAGTTGGATGACTTTAAAGATTCTGTCGATCAAAAGATGGTGTGCTATCAATATTTGGGCAGACATCAAGAGGTGATTGCTTATTATGGCTATACCGAATATACGGTTCCCGACGGAGTCACCGAGATCGGGGATGGGGCATTTAAAAATTGCAAAACTCTCACGAAGATTACAATTCCCGATAGTGTTACACGTATTGGCCACAATGCGTTTTCAGGTTGTACAAGCTTGACAAGCGTAACGTTGCCTTTTGTAGGGGATCTAAAGACCGGAATAAGTAGAACACACTTTGGTTATCTGTTTGGTGCTGATGATTTTACAAAGCAGAACAAGTATGTGCCTACCTCCTTAAAAACGGTCGTCCTCACGGGAGAACCCATCATTGATTCCAATGCGTTCTCCGGTTGCACGGGACTGACGAGCGTTACGATCCCCAATAGCGTTACATCCATTGGTGCTTCTGCGTTCTCCGGTTGCACGGGACTTACGAGTGTTACGATTCCCGATAGTGTTACATCCATTGGCTCTAAAGCGTTCTCCGGTTGCACGGGACTTACGAGTATTACGATTCCCGATAGCGTTACATCCATTGATGCTTCTGCATTCAAAGGATGCACGGGACTTACGAGCGTTACGATCCCCAATAGCGTTACATCCATAGGCTCTTCTGCATTCGAAGGTTGCACGGGACTGACGAGCATTACGATCCCCAATAGCGTTACATCCATAGGCTCTTTTGCATTCGAAGGTTGCACGGGACTGACGAGCATTACGATCCCAGGTAGCGTAACGAACATTGGTGTAAGCGCATTTTCAGGTTGCAAAAAGCTGAAGAGTGTTACGATTTCCAATGGTGTTACTTCCATTGGCACTTATGCGTTCAGGAGTTGCACAGGACTTACGAGCATTACGATTCCCAATGGAGTTAAGTCGATTGGTGACAAAGCCTTCTTTGATTGTTCAAGTTTAAAAAGCGTTACGATTCCTCAAAGTGTTACCTTCATCGGCACCGATGTATTTACCGCTTGTACAAAATTGGAAACGATCGGCTATGAGGGAACTTCGCAGGAATGGAGTAAAATAATTGTTGATAACTCCGTTGGCGAAGATTGGTCTTCTTTGGTAGAGTACAATGTTTCTCTCGCTTCCCCCGATGCGGTAAAGCGGTATTGAACTTTTTTGGCAATATATTAAAGCAACAATAAAACCGAGGCAATTGCCTCGGTTTTTCTTTTTAGTAGGTTGACGCAAAAACTGTTTAGTTTCAGTTTAGTTTTTGATGATACACTTAACATGAAAATGGAGAAATGTGTTTTGACAGAATTTTAAGGAGAGAGAATATGAGTCAAAAGGTTATCATCGCATCGGATAGTACCTGTGATCTGAGTCCTGAGCTTTTGGAGCGCTACGGCGTGAGGATTCTGCCCTTGATCGTTAATTTGGGCGAGGAGCAATACTTTGATGGCGTGGATATCGATCCCGATCGAATTTTTTCTTATTACGAGGAAACGGGGAAGCTCCCCAAAACCTCCGCACCAAGTATTGCGGCAATGGAGGACTTTTTCTCGGAGCTGACCTCCGACGGAAGCTCGGTCGTGTTCTTTACCATCAGCGCCGAAATGTCCTCCACGTATAGTCACGCTTGCCTCGTTGCGGAGGATTTCCCGACGGTCAAGGTGGTGAACACCAAAAATCTTTCCACGGGCGGCGGTCTTTTGGTTCTTCGCGCGGCGGAGCTGGCGGCAGAAGGGAAGAGCGCCGAGGAAATTGCCAAGTCCTGCGAGGATCTGATCGATCGCGTGGACGCGTCCTTCGTGATTGACGATCTGGAGTTTCTTCATAAGGGCGGTCGTTGCTCTGCCGTGGCGGCGCTGGGGGCAAATCTTTTGCAGCTGAAGCCCTGTATCGGTGTGAGCGGCGGAAAAATGTCCATGGAGAAAAAATATCGGGGTAAATTCTCGTCGGTGCTTGAAAAATACGTGGCGGAGCGGATCGGTGACGGAAGCGGAATCGATCTGGATCGCGTGTTCGTCACCCACGCGGGCTGTGACGAGGAGATCTATCTCGCTTGTATGGATCAGGTCAAGAAGCTTGCGCCCTTCCGTGAGGTTCTCCTGACGCGTGCGGGTTGTACCATTTCTTCTCATTGCGGCAGAAATACCCTCGGCGTCCTCTTTATTCGAAAATAAAATAGGGAGTTCAGGGGCATTGCCCTTGAACTCCTTTTTTACAAAAAGAAAACCCCGAGGATATTTCCTCGGGGAATGGAGCTGGTAATCAGAATCGAACTGATGACCTCGTCATTACCAATGACGTGCTCTACCGACTGAGCCATACCAGCATCGCCATGCGACTCCGTTATTATATCAAATAAAAAAAGATTTGTCAAGGGCTTTTTGAAATTTTTTCTCGAAAGTTTTTGTAAAAAACGCAAAAATGGGTGAAAATGAAAACTCCGCCCCGTCTTGCGGTTGACAACGATCCAAAAAGATGCTATAATATAAAGGTATGCGAAATTATCCAACCAGAAAGGGTTTATCTATATGATCTGCAATACGATTTTAGACGCCATAGGAAATACACCCATTATACGTCTGCGAAATATGACAGATCCCGACGACGCTCAGATCCTTGTAAAATTTGAGGGGCTGAACGTGGGCGGCTCGATTAAGACAAGAACGGCATATCACATGATTACCGTAGCCGAGAGTCAAGGACTTTTGTCAAAGGATTCCATCATTGTAGAGCCTACCAGCGGAAATCAGGGAATCGGACTTGCGCTTGTGGGCGCGGTACGGGGCTATCGGGTCAAGATTATTATGCCCGATTCGGTCAGCGAGGAGAGAAGAAAGCTGGTTGAGCATTACGGCGCGGAGGTCATTCTTGTTCACGACGATGGAAACATCGGTCTTTGTATCGAGGAGTGCCTGAATCTTGCCCTTCGCATGAAGGCGGAGGACCCAAAGGTGTTCGTTCCTCAGCAGTTTGAGAATCCTGCCAATCCCGCGGTACAGAGATCGCAGACGGGACGGGAGATCCTTGAGCAGGTAGCGGGACCGATCCACGGCTTTTGCTCGGGTATCGGTACGGGCGGTACCATTACGGGAATCGGCGAGACCCTGAGGGCGGCGAACCCCGAGATGACCATTTGGGCGGTTGAGCCCGAGAATGCGGCGATCCTTTCGGGCGGCTCCATCGGCACACACGTGCAGATGGGGATTGGCGACGGATTGATTCCCCCCATACTCAATCAGGAGATCTACGACGACGTTTGTATCGTCAAGGACGAGGAAGCTCTCCAGGTATCCAAGGATCTGGCGGCAAAGGAAGGCATTATGTGTGGCATCAGCAGCGGAACCAACGTGGCGGCAGCCATGCGCCTTGCTAAGAAGCTGGGCAAGGGAAAGACCGTGGTAACGGTTCTCCCCGATACCGCCGAGCGCTATTTCTCCACGCCTTTGTTTGAATAAGAGATTTGAAAAACGAAACGGAATCATTCGAGAGAATGATTCCGTTTTTCAATAGGGAAGGCAAGCATCATTAAAAAAACGCAAAACGATTCGTAATTTTTCGTTGACGTCTGCTCGATAAATTGGGATTTATCAATCCAATACAACTGATTTTTTCTTTCCGTTCTTGTTTTTTGGATGCTCTCTGATGCGCATAACAAAGTCAAGGTTTAGCGCTTCAATCTTGCCACCATTTTCTACGAGAATTGCTCCGTCAGTTACTTCTTTTATCACACCCTGATACTGATGGCTTCCATCAAAAGAATAAATAATACAATCTTTATCCATAAATCTTTCTGCAAGTTCTTTCATTTCTGTATTGCCTCCTAAATTTCTTTTCTCAATTATTTTTCTTGTAATTGCGATTTTTCGTCGATTACGAAACATAATAAATATAATAATCCAAAGGAATATTATCGGTACAAACGCCGGATTCAATTTATCACCTCCGTAAATTCTTATTGCTCGGTGAGTTTATTATATCATAAAACTTCTTGTATGTCAAATGAAGCATCGCTACGCGATATGATGCATTTGCTTCGCAAATATGATGTTGCTCGTTTCACTCGCAATGATGCGATGTTTGCCGTAAATGTGGCGAAGCCACGCATCATTCGGCGAAGCCGTCATCATGGACATAGTCCGCATCATTTGCCGAAGGCAAACATCATTGAAAAAAGCACTTCTTTCGAAGTGCTTTTTTCTGGTGGGGGATGGTGGATTCGGACCACCGAAGTCAGTGACAACAGATTTACAGTCTGCCCCCTTTGGCCGCTCGGGAAATCCCCCAAATATTCGGTTCCACTGTCGCGAAACCGATGGAGCTGGTGAACGGAGTCGAACCATCAACCTGCTGATTACAAATCAGCTGCTCTGCCATTGAGCCACACCAGCGTGCATTTTTACGGAACGTTGATATTATAGCATAACGAAACGCAAATGTCAATACCTTTTTTAAAAATATTTTTAATTTTTTTTATTATTTTTTAAAAAAAG
>JAZORA010000087.1:0-3696 GCA_045656365.1 Eubacteriales bacterium
CTACGAGCATATCTGTTCTCTGTGCGAAGCCTTAGAGAAGCGTTTTCATGGCTTGACCGTCTCGGTCTTTGCCATCAGAAACGATTTCTTCGGTCACGAGATTACCGTGGCAGGTCTTTTGACGGCACAGGATATGATCAAGCAGCTGGAAGGACAAAATCTCGGCGAGGAGCTTCTTTTCCCCGCTGTCTGTCTCCGTGCAGAGGGAGACGTATTCCTTGACGATCTCTCACCGAAGGACGTCTCCGACGCCCTCGGTGTTCCCGCAAATCCCGTGGGAAGCGAGCCTTCGGAATTGATCCGCAAGGTGTTGGGAATCTGACGATTTCCTAAGAATCCAAAGAAAGAAGGTAGTAATATGGGAAAACCCGTGGTAGCCATCGTTGGCAGACCCAACGTGGGCAAAAGTACCCTGTTTAATAAGCTGATCGGCGAGCGCCGCTCCATTGTGGAGGACGTTCCCGGTGTAACAAGAGACCGCATTTACGGCGAGACCGAATGGTGCGGCAAAACGCTGGTGGTCATCGATACGGGCGGAATTGAGCCCAAAACCGACGATATTATCCTGAAGCAAATGCGCTTTCAGGCAGAGGTCGCCATTGAATCCGCTGACGTGATCATCTTTATGTGTGACGTCCGCACGGGACTGACCGCCGACGACCGCGACATCGCCATCATGCTCCAAAAGAGCGGAAAGCCCATCATCCCCTGTATCAACAAGTGCGATAGCGTGGGCGCGCCTCCTCTGGAGTTTTACGAGTTTTACGAGCTTGGCTTTGACGCCGAGCCCGTGGCAGTCTCCTCGGTGCACGGAAGCGGAACGGGCGATCTTCTGGACGCCGTCCTTGAAGCGCTCCCCGAGGGAATCGAAGAGGAGGAAGAGGACGACAGCATCAAGGTTGCCGTCATCGGAAAGCCCAACGCGGGTAAATCCTCCATCATCAATAAGATCGTCGGTCAGAACCGTCTGATCGTCTCGAACATCGCGGGCACGACCCGTGACGCGGTGGACACACGTCTCGAAAACGAGCACGGCGCGTTTACCTTCATTGACACCGCGGGCATCCGCCGTTCCTCCAAGATCAACGATAAGATCGAAAAATACAGCGTGCTCCGTGCCCACATGGCGGTGGAGCGTGCTGACGTTTGTCTCATTATGATTGACGGCGGTGAGGGCATCACCGAGCAGGATGAAAAGATTGCGGGCATCGCCCACGAGGCAGGCAAGGCTTCCATCGTGGTGGTCAACAAGTGGGATACGGTCGAAAAGGATAATCACACCGTCAACCAATTCAACGAGCGGATCCGTACGGCGCTGGCTTATATGCCCTATGCACCCATCGTATACGTCTCCGCCATGACGGGACAGCGAATCCACACCCTTTTTGAGCACATCCAATACGTCCACAATCAGGCAAACACCCGCATTTCCACGGGTATGCTGAACGACGTACTGGCAGATGCCACCATGAAGGTTCAGCCCCCCTCGGATAAGGGAAAGAGATTGAAAATCTACTATATGACCCAGATCTCGGTGGCTCCCCCCACCTTCGTCATCTTCTGTAACGACGCGGAGCTTTTCCACTTCTCCTATCAGCGCTATCTGGAAAACTGTCTGCGCCAGACCTTCGGCTTCCACGGCACGCCCATTCGGCTGATCATTCGTCAGAAGGGCGACGAAAAAGCCTGACCGACCCAAACCCATTTTTTGAGGTATTGATGTTATGTTTGTTGATAACGTACGAATTTACGTAAAGGCGGGAGACGGCGGCAACGGTGCCGTTGCCTTCCACCGAGAAAAATACGTCTCCCACGGCGGTCCCGATGGCGGAGACGGCGGTCACGGCGGAAACATCGTGTTCCGCGTGGACGAGGGAACGAATACCCTCCTTGCCTTCCGCTATCGTCACAAGTTTATCGCCGAAAACGGAGGAAACGGCAAGGGAAGCAAGTTCCACGGTGCCACCGCCCCCGATCTTGTCATTATGGTTCCCCCCGGAACCCTGATCCGCGATACCGCCACGGGCAAGATCATTCACGATATGTCCGATAACGATGGCGCAGACTTTATCTGCTGTCACGGCGGACGGGGCGGCTGGGGCAATCGCCACTTTGCTACCCCCACAAGACAGGTTCCCATGTTCGCCAAGAGCGGAACGAAGGGAGAGGAGCGTGAGCTGACGCTGGAGCTGAAAATGCTGGCAGACGTGGGGCTTGTCGGTTACCCCAGCGTGGGTAAATCCTCGATCCTCGCCCGCATCAGCGCCGCAAAGCCTAAGATCGCCGACTACCACTTCACCACCCTCTCGCCGAACCTCGGCGTGGTTTCCACGGGAGGCGAAGGAGGATTCGTGGCGGCGGATATCCCCGGACTCATCGAGGGCGCTGCCGACGGCGCGGGACTCGGACACGACTTCTTGCGCCACGTGGACCGTTGCCGACTTCTTCTTCACGTGGTGGACATTTCCGCTATGGAGTATCGTGACCCCATCGAGGATATCGAAACCATCAACCGCGAGCTGGAGCGATATAGCCCGGCCCTGGCGCTCCGTCCCCAGATCATCGTGGCGAATAAATCCGATATGCTGGATCGGGAGCGGGTGGATATCGATGCCTTTGAGGCGTTTGTCAAGGAAAACGACTGGCAGCTTGTTTACGTTTCCGCCGCAACGGGAGCGGGTCTTGACGAAATGATTCGTCTTGCCGCCGCCGAGCTGCGGGAGCTCTCCCCCATTCTGGTGTACGAGCGCGAATACGAGCCCGAGGACGCCTATGTGGGCAGCGGTAAGCAGACCACCATCCGCCGAGAGAACGATACCTTCTACGTGGAGGGAGAGTGGCTCTTTAACCTGATGGGACAGATCAATTTCGAGGATTACGAATCCCTGAACTTCTTCCAGAGAGTCCTGAAAAACAGCGGTGTCTTTGAGCTTCTCGAGGAGCACGGCTGTACCGACGGAAAAACCGTCTCGATCTACGATTTTGAATTTGATTATGTGAAATAAGGAGTTCATTATGAATATTTGGCACGATATTGATCCCGGCGTCATCACCCCCGAGGATTTTACCGCCGTGATTGAGATTCCCAAGGGAAGCAGCTGCAAATATGAAATGGATAAGTATACGGGTATGCTCCGTCTGGACCGCGTTCTCTATACCTCTACCCACTACCCCGCAAACTACGGCTTCCTGCCTCTTACATACGCCGAGGACTACGACCCTCTCGACGTGCTGGTCATCTGCTCCGAGCCCATCAACAGCATGACCCTGGTGCAGGTATACCCCATCGGTGTTATCAACATGATCGACTCCGGCATGCCCGACGAGAAGATCATCGCGATCCCCTTCACCGATCCCAACTACAATATGTACAAGTCCGTGTTCGACCTTCCCGAGCACATATTCAACGAAATGAGCCACTTCTTCCAGGTCTACAAGCAGCTTGAGGAAAAGGAAACCGCAGTAGACGCCCTCAAGGGTCCCGAGGAGGCTAAGAAGATCATCGCTCACTGCATCGAAAGATACCAGAAATGCTTTCGAGGAAAGATTTAAACGGAGAAATCAATGTTTATAGACAAGATCAAAATTTATGTAAAGGCCGGAAACGGCGGTAACGGTGCCGTATCCTTCCGACGTGAGAAATACGTCGCTAAGGGCGGCCCCGACGGAGGCGACGGCGGTAACGGCGGTAACGTT
>JAZORA010000088.1:0-3221 GCA_045656365.1 Eubacteriales bacterium
TAGTTGGAAGTTTTCTTTGCCTACTTTCTTTTTCAAAAGAAAGTAGGTTATTTCGCGATCATGAGCTTCAGCTCGTCCAGCTCGCGGCGGAGTGCCTCATTTTCCATTTCCAGCTCTTCCATGGCAGTCTCGGTATACGCCAGCTTGGTTTCCAGCGCCTTGACCTTTCTTTGGGACTTGATACGCTCGGAGCAATAATCGAGAGCGCAAAGGAGCGCCGCTTCACTCTTGGGGATATAACCGCCCCTTGAGACCTCGTTCATTTTTCGATCCACCAAGCCAACCAGCGCCTCTACCGCCTCGGGCGATTCGTCGGTCACCACGTTCATGGAAATGCCTGAAATTGTAATGGTATATTTTTGCTTCATAATTCCCTCCAAAAACCTTTATGGTACTTGCAAATTCAAAAAAAAGAGTGTATAATAGAACTGCTAAAACAATCCTCTACCTATCATATTTATTATAATACATTTTTACGGATTTGGAAAGAGGGTTTTTGAATTTTTTACAGAAGGAAAGAAAAATTATGGGATATTTCAGAGATAGCCGCAGAATTGTCGTCAAGCTGGGAACCTCCACCCTGACGCATAACACAGGTCATTTGAACCTTCGTCGGATCGAATCCCTCGTCAAGGTTCTGTCGGATATGCAGAATTCGGGCATTCAGGTGATTCTCGTCTCCTCGGGCGCGGTCAGCGCGGGCGTTGCCAAGGTGGGATTCGGACAAAAGCCCACCGCCATGGCGGACAAGCAGGCAATGGCTGCCATCGGTCAGAGCGAGCTGATGAAGCTTTACGACCGACTCTTCTCGGATTACGGTCACACGGTAGCGCAGATTCTGATGACCAAGGACGTTCTGGCGAATCCCGAGCGCAGAAGCGCGGCGGAGAACACCTTCGGACGTCTCCTTGAAATGCGGTGTATTCCCATCGTCAACGAAAACGACCCCGTCTCCACCGACGAGCTGACCAAGTTCGGCGGAAACGATATTTTGTCGGCATACGTTGCCCAGTTCTGCCGCGCGGACGTGCTTCTGAATCTTTCTGACGTGGACGGTCTCTATGACAGCGATCCCCGTACCAATCCCGATGCGAAGCTGATCAGTCGGGTAGACGACATCGATGCCATTACCGCCGCCGCGGGCGGCGCGGGAACCGACCGCGGAACGGGCGGTATGATCGCAAAGCTCAAGGCAGCCAAGATCGTCACCGAGTCGGGCATTCCCATGTTCATTCTCAACGGTCACGATCCCCAGATCCTCTACACACTCCTGGACGGCGGACACGTAGGCACCTACTTCTCTGCCCCCAAAAAGGAAGAACCCAAGGTATGACGAAAAAACAGAAAAAGGAACGAATGGCAGCGATCGTTGCCCGTCTTGAGGAGATCTATCCCGAGGCGACCTGTGCCTTAGAGTACGGCGGTGAGCCTTGGCGGCTTCTGGTCATGGCGCGCCTTTCCGCCCAGTGCACCGACGCGCGCGTGAATCTGGTTTGCCGCGATCTTTTCGGGGAGTACCCCACCCTCGACGCCTTAGCCGACGCTCCCCTTGACAGGATCGAGGAGATCGTTCGCCCCTGCGGACTCTTCCGCACCAAGGCGCAGAGCATCAAGGCAGCGTGTACCATTCTCCGCGACGACCTGGGCTCTCGCCTGCCCGACACCATGGAGGGTCTTCTCTCTCTCCCAGGCGTGGGACGGAAGATCGCCAACCTTCTCTTGGGCGACATTTTCGGCAAGCCCGCGGTGGTTGCCGATACCCATTGCATCCGCATTTGCGGTCGCTTTGGCATGTATCCGACCACCCTCAAGGATCCCCACAAGGTAGAGACGATCCTATGTGGGCTGATCGAGCCCGAAAAGCAGTCGGATTTCTGCCATCGGATCGTGCAGTTCGGTCGGGATACCTGTATGGCACGCGCCCCCCGTTGCGGCGACTGCCCACTCAGGGATCTTTGCCCTTACGATGGGGAGAAAAATAAAAGCTCCTTTCATAAAACGTGATCTAACCCAAGCCTTCTCCTGCGGGAGAAGGTGTCAGGCGCAAGCCTGACGGATGAGGAGTTACCTTGCGTTTAGAACACCTCATCCGTCGCCTAAAGGCGACACCTTCCCCCACTGGGGAAGGCGCTATTTGTTTGATCCTCACAAAATAGCCCTTCCCCGTATGAAACCCGCCGCAGCGCGGTATAGTAAACTTAAACGTTTCTTTTAAAGGAGGAATTTTCCTATGTACAGAATCGGAGTAGACCTTGGCGGAACCAACATTGCCGTGGGTCTTGTCAATGACGAATATAAAATTTTGAGAAAAAAGAGCCGTCCCACGGGCGCGACCCGTCCCTGTGACGAGATCGTAGACGACATGGCTGCGCTCTGCCGAGAGGTCTGCGAGGAGGAGGGGATCTCCCTCTCACAGATCGAAAGCGTGGGAATCGCCGCCCCCGGCATTGCCAACAGCGTGACGGGTGAATCGGTCTATTCCAACAATCTTCCCTTTCTCCGTTATCCTCTGACGAGCGCCCTTCGGGAGCGCCTTGGGGTCTCGGTGGTGAAGATCGCCAACGATGCCAACGCCGCCGCCCTCGGTGAGGCGGTCGCAGGCGCGGCAAAGGGAACGGACACAAGCGTAATGATCACCCTCGGCACGGGTGTTGGCGGCGGCATCATCATCGACCGCAAGATCTATACGGGCTTTAACTTCGCGGGCGCAGAGCTTGGACATATCGTCATTGAGGTGGACGGCGCGCCCTGTACCTGCGGCAGACACGGCTGCTGGGAGGCGTATTCCTCCGCCACCGCTCTGATCCGTATGACCCGTGAGAAGATCGAGGAGTGCGAAAAGAACGGTCGTCCCACCCTGATGGCAAAGGCGCAAAAGGTGAATGGAAGAACCGCCTGTGACGCCATGCGTGCAGGGGACGAGGCGGCACGGGAGGTCTACGACCGCTATATCAAATACCTGGCCGCGGGTCTTACCAACATCGTGAATATCTTCCAGCCCCAGATCATTTCTCTTGGCGGCGGAATTTCGGGCGAGGGTCAGTCTCTGATCGACTCCCTCCTCCCCTTCATTAAAAAGGAGCAGTACGGCGGCGGAATCGTAAAGGAAACCGAGCTCCGTATCGCCACCCTCGGCAACGACGCCGGTATCATCGGCGCCGCCGCCCTGTAAGGACGCAGGGGACGCAGGAGGACGCGGTTACTTTTCTTTCGCGAAAGAA
>JAZORA010000089.1:0-5472 GCA_045656365.1 Eubacteriales bacterium
ATGCATACCGCTCATGCGGATTTTGTCGCCCGATCTTCGGTTTTCGGCAAAGACCGTCCCATTAATTGTAGCAGAATCAAGCGACAACAGTATTGAATTTTTGTAAATATTTTTTGTGTTTTGTGAAGATTCCATGACGATTTCACACATGGTCTGTGAAATCCGATTCCGACCCATGGTAAGGGGAACAGAATAGGGCTCGATTTCTCTGTGGGATTTCGCGCGTTCCAAGATCAGTCGATCCTCCTCCACCGCGGCAACAATCCCTCGGGGAAGCGTAATGCGGGAGTGAGGAACCGCCTTGAGAGCCAGCCGTCGCAGAGCGATCAGGTGGGAGTAGGCAAGGGATCCGCCGCCCGAAACCTCTCGATAGAGGGAAATCAGGGCGCGATTGACCACGGCGTCGGGAGAGCCGTTGATCTTCTCCAGCTCAAAGCCGTCGCCCACGCGCATTTCTTCCGCAAAAAGATTCGCCATGCTCTCAAGACACAGGTGATCGGCTCGCAGGCTTTCGGCAAGCTGTGCCGCGTGCTCTACGCACAAGGGATTCAGCTCACGGAGGAGCGGAAGGATCTCCGAACGGATTCGGTTACGGGTGTAATCGGTGTCGGTATTGGTGCTGTCGGTCACATAGGTGAGATGATACGTCTCACAATAGGAGAGGATCTCCTTTCGGGTGACAGGCAAAAGGGGGCGCACTAGCACGCCGCTTTCGCAAAGACGGGTTACGGGGATTCCGCACATGCCGCGCAGACCGCTTCCGCGAACCAGATGGAAGAGCATGGTTTCCAGATTGTCATCGGCGTTGTGCGCCGTGGCAAGAAGAGGAATCTCATGCTCAGCCATGATTCGATCGAAAAATTCGTAACGCACCGCTCGCGCGGTCGTCTCCACGCTCTCACCTCTCTCCCTCGAGAGGGCAGGGATATCGGCATGATGTACAAAGAGGGGAACTCCCAATTCTTCGGTCGTTCGACGGCAAAATGCCTCGTCCCGATCGGCTTCTTCGCCGCGGATGCCGTGATTGACGTGGGCGGCGTAGATTTTACAATCCGTGTCCTTCGCCCAGCGGCAGAGCAGATGCAGAGGCGCCGTGGAATCCGCGCCGCCCGAATAGGCGACGAGAATGGGAGCGGAGGGATCAAGGCCGGACAAAAGGGCGGGGGAGAGCATTCCCTCGGGGAGCTTCGTGCAATCGTAAGACATGCGAAACTCCCTAGCTTTCTTCCCGATCACTGGCAATGGAGCGGAACTTGGTATAGCGTCCGATCCAGCCCACCTTCACGTTTCCTGTTGAGCCGTGACGGTTCTTGGCGATAATGACCTCGGCAATATTTCCGTCGTCGCCGTTTGCGTCGGCGTCATAATATTCACTTCGATAAAGGAAGATAACGGTATCGGCGTCCTGCTCGATGGATCCCGACTCACGCAGGTCGGAAAGCATGGGACGCTTATCGGTACGGCTCTCGGGTCCACGGGAAAGCTGAGAGCAGCAGATGATGGGAACGTTCAGCTCCTTTGCCATCAGCTTCAGACCTCTCGAGATTTCCGCCACCTCGTTGACGCGGTTGTCGGTTCGGCGGTCGCTCTGCATGAGCTGGAGATAGTCGATGACCACAAGCCCCAGATTCTGCACACGGCGAAGCTTGGTTTTCATGCCCGCCACGGTGATACCCGCCGTATCGTCGATCAGCATATTACAGCCGGCAAGCTTACCGGTTGCTCCCGCAATGTCCTCCCATTGCTTTTTGTCCAGCTTACCCGTGCGAAGGGCGTAGCTATCCACCATGGCTTCACTGGAGATTACACGGGTCACCAGCTGCTCGGCAGACATTTCGAGAGAAAAGATACAAACGTTTTTGCCCGTTGCGAGGGCGACGTTGGTTGCGATATTCAAGCAAAACGAGGTTTTTCCCATACCGGGACGGGCGCCTACCAGAATCAGGTCGGAGTTACCCATTCCTGCCAGTACGTTGTCAATGCCCGAAAATCCGGTTTTCGTTCCCTGAGCGCCCTCTCCCTCGTCGGCTAAGGTCTTGAGGTTTGCGTATACGCTGCCGAGGATTTCCTTGATGTGACGAAAGCTTTTGGAGTCGCGCCCCTGAGCGATGTTAAACATGGTCGCCTGTGCGTAATCCACCAGCTCCTCCGTAGAGCCCTCCTCACTGTACGCCTTATCCGAGATCTCGGCACACGAGCCGATCAGACGGCGCAAAAGACTTTTATTCTTGACGATTGTCGCGTAGTCCTTCGCGTTCAGTGCGTTGGATACCGATTGATAAAGGGAACGGATGTAATCCTCTCCGCCCGATTTGCTGTAAATTCCCTTGGTGACCAGCATATCGATCAAGGTAACCACGTCGATTTCCTTGTTGATGAGGAAAAGCTCGTGCATGGCGGTATAGATCTGGGTATGCTCGGTCAGGTAAAAATCCGTGGGGGAGATGATTTCCGACACCTCGCCCAGCGCCTCGGGATCCACAAGGATCGAGCCGAGAAGCGATTGCTCTGCGATCAGAGAAAAGGGAAGCTTTCTTACGAGTTCGTCGTTCATGACTCTATGTCCTTTTCTGTTCTTTTATCTTGTTTTTTGTTCGTCCTCAGACTGTTTGGGTATTATTCCTTTCCCACTACTTCTACGTGGATCTTGCCGTTGACGTCGGTAAAGAGACGAACGTCTGCCTCGAATTTACCGAAGGACTTGATGGGAGCGGACAAGGTGATCTTTCTCTTGTCTACTTCAATGCCGTGTGCCTTCTTCAGCTCCTCTGCGATTTCCTTGGAGGTGACCGAACCGTAAAGACGCTTGTCGGGACCTGCGGCGTACTGGAAGCGAAGGACGATATTCTCCAGCTTCTTTGCGATCTCCTCTGCGTTTTTCTTTTCTACGTCAAGCTTGTGCTGCTTGGATGCTTCTTTATTTTTGATCTCGTTGATCGCGCCTGCGTCGGCGGGAATGGCGAGCTTCTTGGGGAATAGGAAATTTCTTGCGTAACCGTCGGAAACGTTTACAATCTGATCCTTTTTGCCCTGACCCTTTACATCGGCAGTTAAAATTACTTTCATTTGTGTTCTCCTTGTGCTGTTTTGCGATGTGATATTTATTCCTTCGAGGAGGAAATGTCCTCAAAATATGCGTCGATTGCGCCGATCAGCTGCTCTTCTGCTTCCTGCAGCTCGCTTCCGGCAATGGCAGCTCCCGCCACGTCAAAGTGTCCGCCGCCGCCGATCTTTTCCAGAATCAGCTGTACGTTGATGCTTCCGGTGGAGCGAGCGGAAATGTGAACCACATTGCCAATGCGGATGAGCGCAAAGGCAGCGTTCACGTTGCGAACCGTCAAAAGCTTATCGGCAGCCTTTGCGGCGGCAACGCGGTCGCCCGAGGAGCCGGTTCCCTCAATGGCGGTAATGGCGATCTGCTCCCGATAGATGCGCGCCTCCGAGCCGAATCTTGCGTCGGAGAGATAATCCTCAAAGGCTTCCTCAAAGAAGGTGCGTACGTACTCGGTGCTGGCGCCGGCACTGCGGAGGTAGAGGGCAGCCGCAAAGGTACGGGTTCCTACGGTACGGGTAAAGTTCTTGGTGTCGACCATGATACCCGCCATGATGATGTTTGCTTCTTCCTTGCGCAGGCTTCCCTCGGGAAGGGTCTGCTCGAGGATCTCGGAGATCAGCTCGCAGGCAGAGGAGGCGGAGGGGTCGATATAGGAAAGCTGAGGCTCGTTTTCAAATTCCTGCTTTTTGATGTGGTGGTCGATGACCGCCGTTTTAAAGGAATTCTTTGCGATCTCGGGGGCTTCAAGAATGGAGAAGTTGTTGGCGTCCACCACGATCAGAAGCGTACCGAAGGAGCTTTGCGCCAAGCCCTCCACGCCGTCCACAAACATGTTTTTGTAGGAGGCAAGCTCTACCAGACGAGTGGTGCATGCGCGAAAACTGTCGCTTTCGGTGTCGGCGACGATCTTTACGTCCGCGCCGAGATGGAGACAAAGGGCGGCAATACCGATACATGCGCCGATCGAGTCAAAGTCGGGATTGGCGTGACCCATCACGATGACGTTGGTGGAGGAGGTGATCATAGAGCAAAGACGGTTGGCGATGATTCGCGAATGTCCCTTGGTTCTCTTTTGTTGGCTCTTGGTCCGTCCGCCAAAGAAATAGTTGCCGGTTTCGTTTTTCAGAACCACCTGGTCTCCGCCGCGCTGAAGCGCCATGTCGAGGGCAACCAGAGCGTCACGCTCACGCTGGGCGATGGTCTCGCCCGTGGTGGCGACACCCATGGAGATGGTGATGGGCATATTGTCCTCGCCAATGTGAACCTCACGAATGGCATCGAGGATCTCAAATTTGTTTTTGATGCAGGAGGCAAGCATTTCGCGGGAGAAAAGCAAAACGTATTTGTTTCGGTCGTATTCTCTGAGCATGCCGCCCATTCCTTCCGCCCAGTTTTTCAGGATTTTTTCTACCTGTAAGGCTTCGGATTGATAGCTGACCTTCACGTATTGGGCAATCTCCTCCAGATTGTCCAACGCAATATAGGCAATGGCTGTCAGATTATTATGGTAAAGGGCAGAGATGGAATTCAGCTCGGTGACGTCGTTGAGGATCAGCATATAGTAGCGCTTTCCCTTGGCGTGAAGGGGATGGCAGTCGATCTGATACTGACGGTCAGCGATGGTAACGATGCATTTTTTGTGATTGATGGGATGAAGCTCGACCTCGGCGGTTTCTTCCTCCGCTTCGGTGGTCTTTTCCTCTACGACCGCCGTTTGCAAAATTTCCTCCATGGAGCAGTGGCAAAGGGTAGAGATGTCTGCATTGAAGACCGTATCCCAGACGCCCGCGGCTTGACGCATGGCGTTGTTGACCGTAATGATCTTTCCTTGCTCGGTGACCATGGCATAGGGGATCCGCAGAGAATTGCGGAAGGCGTAGATTACGCTGTTGGATTGCTCATCCGAGGCATCGGATTCTAAGCGATAGAGCTTGAGTCGACGGTTCGATATCAGATAGATGATTGCCGACGATAGCGCGTATATGCCGATGAGGATCAAGCCCACAGTAGAGGGAGAGGCATCGCTATACGTGCAGATACCGATATGAATGGCAAGCATTACGATCGCCAGACTGACGTACAGGCGAGACGGTAATGTTTCTAAACGGTGAGAGGAGTCGAATTTTTTATTGTTCATGGATTATTCCGTCCTTTCATGAAAGAATCCCGAATCTGTCATTTGATTGATTTGATGAAATCATTAAAAATTGCATAGGGAACAACTACCCTATTATATAATTATATCATAGCCTTTTCTTTTTGTAAACAAGAAAAGAAAAATTATTTAAATAAAAATAGTAATAAAAAATAAATTTTCCAAAAAGAGCAAAGAATTTTTGAAAAAAGTATTGCAATTTGAATTTTGGTGTGGTATAATACACAAGATGATGAGAGTGGGTTTGAGAGAACCCACTCTT
>JAZORA010000090.1:0-11401 GCA_045656365.1 Eubacteriales bacterium
ATGGTGATTCCCTTCATCGAAACGATGCGGTCATACGGTTTCAGCGAAGAGTTGGTCGTTCCGGTAATGTACATTCCCGCCGGATATTGGACGCGTCCTTTCACAAATCCCGTATCGGAAACCTCCACGGTAAATCCAAGATCCAGCTTTCCTCTCACGTAACCGTATTCGATAATATCCTTTGCGGCTTTATACGCCACATCAATGGGAATGGCAAAGCCCAAGCCCTCGATTCCCGTATCCGACTGCTTGGCGTTGACAATGCCAATCAACTGTCCCGCACGGTCAAACAGTCCACCGCCCGAGTTACCCGGGTTGATGGCGGCATTGGTTTGAAGCAGGGTCATCAGGTGATTATCCACCACGATTCGGCGGTCGGTCGCACTGATGATTCCGTCCGTAACCGTGCCTCCAAGCTGTCCAAGCGGGTTTCCGATGGCAACCACCTCGTCCCCCACCTTCAGGCTTGCGCTGCTTCCCATCACCGCAAAGGGAAGCCCCTTGGCGTTGATCTTGAGTACCGCAATATCCACATCGGCATCTCCGCCAACACGTTGCGCCGTATATTCCTTACCGTTTCTGAGGCGAACTACGATCTCATCCGCCCCTTCCACCACGTGCTCGTTGGTAATGATCACTCCGCTTTCCGCAATGATCACGCCACTTCCCGCGCCGCTTGTGACATAATTTCCGTAAAACGGGTCGGTCTCGACCTGGGAGGTCGTGATCTCCACCACCGTATCGGCAACCAGCTCCACAACCTCGGAAATTTTCAGGTTGGAATACCCCGTTGAGCCTACCTCTTCATTGACCTGAATGCTACCATCGTTCTTCACGAAGGTTACGGTCTCCAGGGATGGATCCACCGTTTCTTCTGCGGAGGGAAGCTCGTCGTTCGGCGTGTCATTGCGAAGCTTTGCCAGCATCACGTAATAAAACACGCCCATCAGGATCGCGCTCACCAGACAAACCGCCACCGTAATCAAAACGATGGTGCCCGTGCTCCCCTTCTTTGGACGCTTCTTCGGCTCGGGCTGCTTGGTGGGATCTACCACCGTAAAGTTTGGAACGTAATAGGGAGGCTCATAGCTACAAGAATACTGCGTTCCCTCCTGCGACGAGGGCTGCCCCTTGTTGTCCGTTACAGACTCACGAACGTTTTCGCTTTTTTCTCCAGAAGGTCTCCCTTCTTCCCGAGACACCGCTTCTTTTGAAGCAACGCCTTCTTCTTTCCGCGCAAAATCTTCCTTTTGGTCTTCAGACTTTTCGAAATGATCTTTGCCGATTTCTTTGATATCTTCAGGATCTTGAGCAAGCTCATCTTTCTTTACTCCTTCGGTGGTTTGATTCGTATTTTCGTCCGGACGAATTTCATCATGCTTGTCGTTCATACGCTCCTCCTGTTCGGGAATATACTTTGCGATATTTCAGAAAAATCAAACGATTGCCCTGTCCTCTGGTTTCAATATGCTTTCATTATAAGTCTCGAATGTGATGGTTTTTTGAAGAAACGTGAAATCTTCCCTGAAATCAAGAAAAAAGACGCAAAACCGAAGAACTGGGTTGTTTTTGACACAGTTTTTTGATATAATAATATTATAACATACATTATAATATTTTTCAACAAGGAACTCCACCATTTTCAGGAGGAATCTATGGACGAACAATCCAAACGAGAGATTCGGGAGCTACGCGCCGAAAACAGGCGTCTGAGACATGAGCTGCACTCACTCAAGCGGGAGCTGGAGGTCTATGAGGGACGAGCGGCTCACGATCGAAATGATCAGATCCAGTCCTCATTTGACGCTCAAGCAAAAAACGAAATTCTCTTTTCAAAAAATCGATATTTCTCTTACATTTGGGAAGTCATCAAGCGCACCTCGGTCTTTCGCCTCTACACAAAGCTTCTGCGGCTCTTTCGCCGCTTTAATTTCATTCGAATCACCGTCGGCATTCTTGCCACCGTCTTACTCGCCCTTCAAACGGGCGCTCTCTTCGTGCTGTCCGCATCTGCCTCGGTGATCTCAATTCCCTTTACCTTCCTCGTTACCTATGCAACCTTTTTGTTCTCTGTTTTTCACGTCAGAAAGGATTGCCGTATCCATCGAGTCAAAATGATGGATAAAAAAATTTACGTCTTCTTCCCTTCCAAAAAAGGAGCGCTCTGCCAAAATTCTTATTTTAGCGGCATGGTTGCGGATTTCTCACAACGGCCCGACTCCTTTTGCGTCATCGTTTGTCCTTATTTCTGGAGCCGCCGAGGACTAAACGGTGTAAAAGGAAAGCCCTATATTTCATCCCGTGCGGAGGGAGATAATCTTCTGATCGTACGGCGTCACTATTATTTTACCATGAAAAAACGGATTTTTTCCTCTTTCCCCGAAAAAATCACCGAGCTTTATTAACCTTTTAAAGGAGTCTTTATGATCACCTTACTTTTCGGCACCTACGGAAGCGGTAAAACTACGAGGATTCTTGAATCCATCGCCAAGGATACCGCCAATGGGATTCATACCTTCCTGATCGTTCCCGAGCAGGAAGCCGTTCAATCCGAGCGGGCGACGCTGGAGCTTCTTCCTCCGTCCGCTCAGCTTCATTTAGAGGTTTTGAATTTTTCCCGTCTTTATAACCGAGCTTGCCGTGAATACGGCGGTCTTAGCTATCGCTACGCCACGCCACCCGTTCGCCATCTTCTCATGTGGCAGAATTTACGAGAGCTGTCGCCTATTCTGGAGGAATACGGTGCCGTGGCGAGCAAGGATTCGGCTCTGACCGATGTTATGCTCTCCTCTCTTGGCGAGTGGAAAGCATCTGGGGTTACCCCTACGCAAATGGAGGAAGCGGCACGTCAATTACCCAAAGACGCGCCCCTTGCCGGGCGCTTGCGCGATCTTGCCTTGATCTTTGCTTCCTATGACCGTCTTCTCTCGGAGAATTACAGCGATTCCGCCGACGATCTGGCGCGTCTTTTTGAAATCCTTCAAAAAGAGAAATTTTTCACGGGATCCCACGTTTATCTGGATTCCTTCACCTCATTTACTGCCATGGAGCATCGGATCATTGAGCGGATCTTCGCGCAGGCGGAAAACGTAACGATCTCCATTCCGCTCCCCTCTCCCAACGAGAACAGCATTGCTTCGGCAGGCGTGTTCGAATCCCTCTCGAGAGTGATCCGCAATGCGGAGCTTCACGGCGGATACGAGACCGAGATTCTTAACAAAAACCACCGTGCCACCTATCCCGCCCTTTCCTATCTTGCCGAAAACCTTTGGCGCATGGGTGCGAAGCGTGAGGAAAATCCGCCCGCCCCCACCGAATGCATTCACCCCGTAGTCTGCGACTCCCCCTACGAGGAGGCAGAGGCTGCCGCCGCGTACGTGCTGGAACTTTTGCGTGCGGGAGAGCGTTGCCGTGATATTTTGATTCTGACGCGCAACCCCGATCGCTATCACGGAATCCTTGAGCCTGCCCTCGAAAAGAATGACATTCCCTATTACTTTTCTCAAAAGACCGATCTCTGCACGCTTCCTCCCGTCAAGCTTCTTTTGTCGGCGTTGCGGATCAAACAATACCATTTCCAAAAAAGCGACGTCATTTCTCACATCAAAACGGGAATGTACGACTTTTCCGACCGCTCGTGCGATCTGCTTGAGGAATACATGGAGGTATGGAATATCCGCGGCAATCTGTTCACCGACGGGGACTTCACCATGAATCCCGACGGCTTCTCCGAGATCCTTTCGGAGCGAGGACGGAACATTCTGGAAGCCGCCAACGAGATCCGTCGGGAGCTGACCGACATTCTCGGAAGATTCTTCATTCTTTTGGAGGCGGCGGAAAATGTTCCCGCCATGTGTCAGGCGGTTTATGCGTATTTTCAGGATATCCATCTTGAAGAGCGCATCCTCTCTTTGGCAAAGCGGGAGGCAGATCGCGGCAACATAAAGGAAGCCCAAGAGCTTGCCTCGATTTACGGCATTCTTCTTTCTTCCCTTTCGGATATTGCCTCAGCGCTTCCCGATCTGGAGGCAAGCACCGAGGAGTTCACTCAAATTCTAAAAATCGTCTTTTCCAAGACCGACATCGGTACGATCCCCACGTCGGTAGACGAGGTAACGGTAGGCTCTGCCGCCGTCCTTCGCGCCGCCAATCCCAAATACGTTCTGCTTCTCGGTCTCTGCGAGGGAGAGTTCCCCGCACGGGTGGAGGAGAAAGGGCTTTTATCCTCGGGTGACCGTTCTACCCTTTCTCAGCTTGGAATCGAGCTTTTCTCCAATGCGGACACACGCTCCTCGGACGAGCTGATGTACGTAGAGCGAGCCTTTGCCGCCCCCTCTCACGGCCTATATCTCTTTACCACCAAGGCGAACGCAAGCGGAAAGGGACAATCTCCCTCTCTGCCCTTCAATCGCGTACGCGCGCTTTTTGAGGACCTTACGCCTCATGATTTTGACGGCAGCGATCTCCGATATTTGGCAGGCGCGCCCAAGAGCGCGGTGGCGCATCTCCGTGAAAAGGCGGGAAGCCCCGAGGGAGAAGCCCTTCTTCACGCGTTGCGTGAGCACATTGCGGGAGTCGAGCAGCTCTCCTGCGCCCAAAGCGCGTCGCCAAGCTGTCAGGTCTCTCCCGAGACCGCCGCAAGCGTTCTGGGAGACCGCATTCGATTCTCCTCCTCCCGTTTTGAAAAATACGTGGAGTGTCCCTTTAATTATTATTGTACCTACGTGCTTGGGCTTCGCGAAAAAAAGCAAGCCACCTTCCGTGTCTCCCACATGGGAACCTTTATTCACTACGTACTGGAGCAGCTTTTACGCTTTGCTACCGTACAAAATGAAACGGGAGAATTTCCAAGCGATGAGGATCTGATCCGCATGACCGAGGAGGTCGTGGCGGAATACGTGGAGCGCATCTGTCCCGAATCCATGCGAGCCTCCCGTCGCCTGAAGCATCTTTACACCCGTCTGAAGCGACTCTCTCTCCTGATCGTCAAAAATCTCGTTGAGGAGTTTTCTCACAGCCGGTTTAAGCCCGTATTCTTTGAGTTGAACACGAGCGGTCGGGGAGAAAACCCCGCCCCCCTTGAGTTTTCCTTGAAGGACGGCTCTCTCGTTTCCTTCTCTGGTATTATTGACCGTGTGGATCTTTTAAAAAAGGATGGCGAGCTTTACATTCGCGTGGTCGACTATAAAACGGGTACGAAGGCATTTTCTCTGGAGGATGTCTCTCACGGCATCAACATCCAAATGCTACTCTACCTATTTACCCTGTGCCGCAATCAAAGTCCCGAATTTCGCCGTGCCATCGGTCTTGAGGACGGACAAGATCCCACTGCGGCAGGCGTGGTCTATCTTTCTGCCAACATCCCCGTGATTGAGGCAGAGGACTACGACAGCGAGGAAGAGATCCTCAAAAAAGCGGCGGATTCCTTAAAGCGGAGCGGTCTTCTTTTGGATGAAGAGGAGATTCTTCTTGCTATGAATACCGAGCTTTCCCCCAAGTTCCTGGCGGGAGTCAAGCGCAACAAGGAGGGAGCGATCGTAGGGCGTGCCCTGACCGATCGGGAATCCTTCTCTCATCTCTACGACCAGATCGCCGAGGTAATTGAGAGGATCGCCACCGAGCTGCGCCAAGGAAATGCCAACGCAGACCCCATTCAATATCAGTCCAAAAACCCCTGTGATTACTGCAACATGCGGCCAATCTGCCGCAGAGAACAACAATAAGGAGGAAGTATGTCAAGAACATGGACACCCGCCCAAAGTGCGGCAATGAGCACGAGAAACAAGACGCTTCTCGTCAGCGCCGCCGCCGGCTCGGGAAAAACGGCAACCCTGACCGAGCGGATCATTCGCGGCATAACCGACCCTTCCTCCCCCTCGGATATTTCCGGCATGCTGATCGTTACCTTTACCCGTGCCGCCGCTGAGGAGCTGAAAGCCCGTATTTTCAAGGCGTTAGGAGAGGCTCTTGCCAAGGATCCCGAAAACAAGCGCCTCACCGCTCAGCTTATTAAGCTTGGAAGCGCGAAGATATCCACCATCGACTCCTTTTATCTGGAGCTGATCCGATCGAATTTTTCCGATCTTGGGCTCTCCCCCTCGTTCCGCATTGCCGATCCCACCGAGCTTGAAATTCTTCAAAAGTCGGTCATGGAGGATACCATTGAATATTGCTACGAGACCGACGACCGCTTCCCCGCCTTTGCGGAATGCTTTACGGGAACGAGAAGCGCTGACGCACTCTCGGAAATCCTTCTCTCGCTCTTTTCAAAAGTTTCGGCAATTCCCGAAGGTGTCGGCTTCCTGAAACGGCGCGCCGACGCTTTGCTCGGCGAATCCGAGGCAAGCGTTGACTTCTTCTCCACCGAATTTGGCAAGGTCGTCAAGGCGCAGACGGAGGATATGGCTCGACACGGTCTGGCTCTCTTTAGGGAAGCCATCGACTATGCGAAAAACGACGAAAAAATCGCACGTGCCATGATTGACTCACTCTGCTATGACCGTGATTTTTGTCAAGCCCTTCTTACCGTACTCAATTCTTCCGAAAATGCCTATCTCCATACAAAGAAGCATCTGGAATCCTTCGCTCCCGTTCGGATGAAGCCCCTGAAGGCGGAATACGTCACCGACGAGGTCCTCTATTTCAAGGAGGCAAGATCCGCCTTTCATAAGGAGCTGAAAAAGAGAGCTCAAAGCTCCTTCTCCAAATCAGGAGAGGTGATCTCCTTGGCCATGCGGGATACGGCTCTCTATACCGAAATCCTTTACCGTACCCTTGCGGAATTTGAGGCGAGAATCACCGCCGAAAAGGAACGGCGCAACGTTCTCGACTTTAACGACATTCGCCGCTACACCCTCAAGCTATTGGTAAACGAAGACGGCACTCCCACACCCGTTGCAAAAAAATACGCCGAGGAGTTTTCCGAGATCTATATTGACGAATATCAGGACGTGGATCTGGTTCAGGATCTGATCTTCCGCTCCATTTCACGCAGAGACAACCGATTTATGGTGGGAGATATCAAGCAGAGCATTTATAGCTTCCGCGGTGCCGAGCCACAGGTCTTTTCGGGGTATCGCGCCACCTTCCCCGCCCACGATTCGGTCGCGGCGGATGAATCGGACTCTGTCACCGTCTTTATGTCGGAAAATTTCCGTTGTGACCAAAACGTAATCGAATTTACAAACCTCGTATGCTCACGGATCTTCTCGGTCTGTGTAGACAGCATCGGCTACAAGGCAGAGGACGATCTTGTCTTTAAAAAGCCCGATCTGCCCGATGGATACGAGTCGCCAAAGGTTCAGATTTCGATCATTCTGACCAAGGAAGACGAAGATTCTGACGAGTCGCTTGACGACGACGAATCTCCCGAGAAAAAGGAGTTGGAGGCTGCCTATATTGCCGACGAGATCGCAAGACTCTGCAAAACCGAACGAAAGGCAGACGGCAAACGGATCCAACCGGGCGACATTGCCGTTCTCTTCCGTTCTCACGCGATGAGCGCGCCTGTGGCAAAGGCTTTGCAGGAGCGCGGAATCTTAAGCTCGGAGAGTGACGGAGATCATTATTTCGAGAATCCTGACGTTCTGATGGTGCTTTGCCTCCTCAACGCCGTGGATAACCCCCATCGGGATATTTTCCTGAGGGGTGCCCTTCGCTCGCCTCTCTTTGGCTTTAGCATGGACGAATTGATTCAGATCCGCGCTGCCGCCGACGCCTCCTATTCCCTTTACGACGCACTTCTTGCCCGCATGGAGGTGGAGGACGCTCTGGGAGAAAAATGTCGTTTATTCCATGAAACGCTGACAGACCTCCGTCAGAGCGCGTCTGCCCTTCCCGTGGATCGCTTCCTGCGTGTACTCTTTGAATCCGAGTTGTTTATGGCTTCGGGTCTTGTTACCTATCAAAAGGAGTCGGGCGAGGGTGGAAATCTCTTGCGGCTTTACGAATACGCCAGAAGCTTTGAGGCCGGCTCTTTCAAGGGTCTTTATAACTTTATTGAGTTTATCAACACCCTCATCGAGGAGGGCAAAAAAATGCAAACTCCCCCCAAAGGAGTCTCCCCCGACCGCGTAAATCTCATGAGCATTCACCAATCCAAGGGTCTGGAATTTCCCGTCTGCTTCCTCTGTGGAACGGCAAAGCAGTTTAACCGTCAGGATCAACGCCTGAGCCTGATCTTTGAGTATCCCACGGGCGTTGCCATGAAGATCTCGGACTCCACAGGCTTTGCCAGAATCAACACCCCCATGCGAGAGGCACTTGCCGCCAGCATGGGCATCAAGCAAAGCGAGGAAGAAATGCGCGTGCTCTACGTGGCGCTCACCCGAGCGAGAGAGCGGCTATACGTAACGGCGGCAACATCCTCTAAAAAGGAAGCCCTCATGACACGGGCAACCTCCCGTGCACGTCTCTGTGACCGTTACAGTCTGATGCGCGCAAACTCCTATCTGGATTGGATCCTGATCCCCTTCGCCGATCCGAATGTGGGAACCGATTGCTGTGAGATCCGCTTTCTCTCTCCCTCCATGATCGGACGTTCCGCTAAGACGGATTTCCAAGAAGAATCCGCACCGATCAAGACGGAGGAAAAAACCGAGGTCAAAGAAAACGAAGAGCTTTTCCATTACTTACAGGAAAAATACGCCTTCCGCTATCCACACAAGGATCTGCGCAGAATTCCCGCCAAGCTGACGGTCTCAAAACTCTCTCCCGATATTTTGGACGAGGGAGACGCAAGCGCCGAGCTTTTTGCACAGAAAAAAACGGTGGTACCCGACTTCTTCATTACGGGCAAGCCGTCGCGCGCCTCCGCCTCAGAGCGAGGAACGGCGACCCACCTCTTCCTTCAGTTCTGCGATTTTTCAAGACTTGCGAGCCATGGAATCGAGGAGGAAATCGCTCGTCTTGTAGAGAAGCGATTTATCCCACAAAACATTGCCGATCTGATCTACGCAGAGGATCTTCAGCAGTTCACCGACAGTGAGCTATTCCGCCGAATCCTTTCCGCAAAGAGAGTGATTCGTGAGCAGCGCTTTAATCTTCTCCTCTCCGCCGAGGACTTCACAAAAGACGAGGCGCTTGCCGAAGGGTTGCGTGGCGAAAAGCTCGCCGTGCAGGGAGTCATTGACCTGATCCTTACAGACGATCAGAATCGCGTCTCGCTTTATGATTACAAAACCGACCGTCTGACAAAGGCTGAAAGAAACGATCCAAAGGCAACCACCGAGAAAATGAATCGTGTTCACGGACTTCAGCTATCCTATTACACCCACGCGGTGGAAAAGATCTTCGGAAAAATGCCCGAAGAGATTGCGGTCTATTCCACCCATGCGGGAATCCTTTGTCCCATCGAGTCGCTTCCGCTTTCCCTTTCCAACGAAATCATTGGGAAGCTTTAAGCTTCTTCGATTGACCACCGCACAAAAGGGCGTCCTCTGGGCGCCCTTTTCTTTTTTGAATTTGTTCTGATAGCAATTGACTTTTTCCTCGATCCGTTGTATAATAATTGCAGTATTTCTATGACCGAAAGGATGAATCCCATGTATAGAGAAATATCCAAGCTGATCATTTACCGCGATCTTGAGGGCGAGAGCATTCTCACAAAGCTCGGCAAGATCTTTGAAGATTTGGATAATCAAGCCGACTCCCCCGAGCACCTCCGCGCCCGTATTTACGAACAGGTTCGTCGGCTTCTGGAGCTGGCAACCAAATACGGCTTCGACAAAAATCTTTGGCATAATTACCTGACCTTTCTCTTGATCACCGACGAAAATCCCTTTAGCCTGACCTACGAGAAGGCGGGCAAGCAGGAGGGCACGGTCAACGGCTTTGCCATCAATGATTTTCAGGTATTTAAGAACCTCTTCGATTTCGATTTTTCCACCATTGAGAAGGCTCTCTCGATCAACTGCTTCTCGGTGCTCTCCAACTATTGTGCCATCGCCAAGCGGGAGCAGATCTACAATAAAAACGTCAGCGAGAAGGTTCGTTTCCTCAGCGGCGAAATTGAAAATTGTAAAAACGGTGAAGAGGTTTTTGAGGCAGTCTCTGAGTTTTACCGTGCCTATGGCGTGGGAATGTTCGGTCTCAATAAGGCATTCCGTCTGGAAAACAAGGAAAACGGAGAAATCTCCATCTGCTCGATTACCAACATGGAGCCCATTTGTCTCTCGGATCTGATCGGCTACGAGCTTCAAAAGGAACGGCTGATCGAAAATACCGAGGCGTTTGTGGAGGGTCGCGCCGCCAATAATGTGCTTCTCTACGGTGATAGCGGCACGGGCAAATCCACCAGCATCAAGGCGATCGTCAACCGCTACTACGATCAGGGACTCCGCATGATCGAGATCTACAAGCATCAGTTCTGCCATCTCTCCCGTGTCATTTCCGAGATTAAGAACCGGAATTACCGATTTATCATCTACATGGACGACCTGTCCTTTGAGGAGCAGGAAATCGAATACAAATATCTTAAGGCAATCATTGAGGGCGGCGTGGAAACCAAGCCCGATAACGTACTGATCTACGCCACCTCCAACCGCAGACATCTGATCAAGGAGACCTGGAAGGATCGGAACGACGGCGAATATATGGGTGATATTCACCGATCCGAGACCATCGAGGAAAAGCTGTCTCTCGTCAACCGCTTCGGTCTGTCTATCGGCTATCTCAAGCCCTCCCGTCCCGAATTCGATCAGATGGTGCTAACACTTGCCGCGCGCCATCCCGAGATCACCCTCTCCGAGGAGGAGATCCTTGCGGGCGCTCATGCGTGGGAAATGAGGAACGGCGGTATTTCGGGCAGAA
Organism: Eubacteriales bacterium; assembly: GCA_045656365.1. Classification (GTDB taxonomy): domain Bacteria; phylum Bacillota; class Clostridia; order Oscillospirales; family CAG-272; genus HGM12713. Next base: position 10,810 of record JAZORA010000090.1, read on the forward strand.
CCGCCCAACAATACGTCAACCATCTTTGCGGAAAAGCAAAATCCTGAAAACAGAACCGCATCCTTCCCCGTCTTTCGGGCGGTGCGGTTCTTTTCTATCAAATCATGAAATTCATGAAGGAGTATCCTTTCTTTTATGAGCAAAAAAATGCTGAATGATACACAATCGAATCCTCTCTCAAAGGAACTGATCCCCCCTCTGCTTGCGTGGTATCGGAAAAATCGCCGTATGCTCCCCTGGCGCGAGGGAAAAGACCCTTATCGCATTTGGGTCTCGGAGATCATGCTCCAGCAAACGCGGATCGAGGCGGTGATTCCCTACTACCACCGCTTTCTCTCTGAGCTGCCAAACGTAGCCGCCTTGGCAAATGCCGAGGACGAGCGACTCATGAAGCTTTGGGAGGGACTTGGCTATTACAGTCGCGTTCGCAATCTCAAACCCGCCGCCAAAACCGTGATGACGGAGCATGGCGGGGCTATCCCCCAAGACTTCGCCGCTCTTCGAGCCTTATCCGGAATCGGAGATTACACGGCGGGAGCGATTGCCTCCATCGCCTTCGGTAAGCCGGAGCCTGCCGTGGACGGAAACGTCT
>JAZORA010000091.1:0-2652 GCA_045656365.1 Eubacteriales bacterium
GACGGTGATGCGGTTTGGCATGGCACCGCCTGTGACCGAGTAGACCCGATCTCCAACGGTTACGCTGTAAAGCGGCTCGGACGAGGCGCAGGAGGGCAGGGCGAGAAGGAGAAGAAGCAGGGCGAAGAAAAGCGACAAAGCGCGAAGGGGATTTCGTTTCATGGTATCCTTCCTTTCAGGTGGAATCGGCATCCCGTGGGTGCGCCAACCAACAGGGGCGGAGCTCCACGGGATGATAGCAGTCTTGTCTGTAAGCCGGGTTCTGTCTTAAACGGTCATCACTCTGCGCGTCCTGTTACCAGGGAACGCTTCGGGATCACTCCCGTGCCACCTCGGAGCATATGCCGGACAGGCGCCCCATGGGGTGTTGCTTCGGATAGGGTTTACAGCGGACTTATGTTACCATAAGAACTGGTGAGCTCTTACCTCGCCTTTCCATCCTTACCGCAAAGCGGCGGTTTATTTCTGTTGCACTTTCCCGGTGGTTACCCACGGCCGACGTTATCGGCTATCCTGTCCTGTGAAGCCCGGACTTTCCTCACGGTAATACCTTTCGGCACCATACCGCGCAACCGTTCGGCAAGGCTGTTCGTCTTATTATACACGAAAAAGATCGTTTTGTCAATAGCTTGTCAACAAACTGCGTTCACAACCTATACTGCCTCGGCTACCGCAAGATCAAAGCAACACTTCAAAAGAGGAGGTGTCCAGCGAGAAATTCGGATTGTAATAGATATCGCCTCTCTCCAATTCCTCCGACCATCTCTCTCTGAAGCGCTCACAATCCGCCTCAAACCGACGCCGACGCTCTTCGTCCATATCATCCTTGCCTCTGGTCTTCGACTCATAATGGTAAGCCTCCGCAAAGGGCGTCCAAACGATCAGCTTGCCTGTTTTTCTGATCCGCAGACAAAAGTCAACGTCATTAAACGCAACGGGAAAGCTTTCATCCAAGCCGCCGATCTCACGGTAGATCGAAGCCTTTACCATCATACACGCCGCCGTGACCGCACTCATATTCTGCGCGTAGCACGCTCTTCCCATATATCCGATCGAATTTCTGGGAGCGCGGTGGAACGCATGTCCCGCAATGCGGTGCGCTCCAATTTTCAGAAGGATTCCCGCGTGCTGTATCGTATTGTCGGGATAGTAAAGCATTGCTCCCGCCGCACCGGTATCCTCTCTTTGCACGTACATCAAAAGCTCCTCGATCCAGCGTCTTGTGATGATCTCAATATCGTTATTCAAAAGAATAAAATATTTTCCTTTTGCCTGCTCTGCCGCAAAATTGTTGATCGCGGAATAATTGAACGGATGATCATAGTGCAGAATCCGAATTTTCGGATGATTATGAATGCTTTGATAATAATCATGTACCGACTTTTGCGTGGAGCCGTTGTCCACGATCAAAATCTCGTAATTTTGATACGTGCTTCTCTCCAAAATGGACGAGATGCATTTCTTCAAGGTTTTCACATGATTTTTATTCGGGATAATAATGCTGACCAGATCGTTGGATTTGATCTGATAGCGAATACGGTAAATGGTTGGGAAGGCTCTGGAGCTTTCAACCTCCACGTCATATCCCTCCTGGCGCAGGCTCTCCTTAACCGCTCTCTTTCCCGCTTCAATGGCATACGTCTTTGAGTTGATATCCATAGCCACGGACAGGGGGTGCGACCGCCAGAAATACAGCAATTTTGGAACATGGACCACGTTTTGCGCATTGGCGGTAAGACGAAGAATCATATCGTGATCCTGGCTTCCGTCATATTCCGAACGGAATCTTCCCGTTTTATCCAGCACCTCTCTGCTGAACGCCGAGAAATGGCAAATGTAGTTATTCGCGCGAAGATTATCGATCGCAAAATCCGGCTTGAAATGGAAGGTGATGATCTTTTTGATATCAGGGCTTTCAAAGGTCGCCTCGTCCGTATAAACGTAGTCCGCGCCCTGCTCACAGATCGCCTTCATCATTTCATACAAAGCGGAGGGATGCAAAACGTCATCGTGGTCAAATAGCGCGATGAAATTTCCCGTTGCCATATCAATGCACGCGTTGGTGTTTTCCGAGATGCCCAAATTTTTCTCCAATTTGAGATATTTGATGCGGGAATCCTTCTTCGCCCATTTCATACACTCAATGCCAACCGTCTCGTGCTCGGCATCACTTCCGTCCGCCAGACAAAGCTCCCACTTGGAATAGGTTTGTCCAACGACCGATTGGATCATTTCATTGAGGAAATTGATCGGCGTATTGTAGAGCGGCACCAGTATGCTGAAGCAAACGTCGCGGTCAAAGCGCTCCGATTGCTCAGCCGCGCGCCGATCCTCGGTGATTTTTGAAAAATCAACCTTTCCCAGCGCCTTCAGACGCTTTTTCTCTGCAAAATATACTTTTGTTTTGTGTACCGCCGCGCGGAATCCCGAATGGCGAACGTGATGGAAAAATTTCCGAATCTTCTTGAACGGTCCCTTAGAGGAGGGCTTCCCCTTCAAAAAGTCCAACATAGAGCGAAGCGGCTTGGTGATTCTCCAAGAACGAGAGTTCGAGATACAGTCAAATTGCTCTTGCAAAAAGTCGTTTTGTCTGCGCAGATCGTCCCGCTCCTCTACAACGCTGTCGTAAAGCTTTTCCATACGGCGAAGCTA